>DAOULT010000103.1:0-20738 GCA_034417895.1 Anaerolineae bacterium
CCCCCACCCCTACTCCCGAGCCGGTGGGAACCGTCAAAGTCGAAACCCTCAAAGTCCGCAGCGGCCCTGGCACCGAGTACGACGTGGTCGAGACTCTGGAACAGGGCGAGCGGGTGACGATCCTGGCCCGAAATGAGGCTGGCGATTGGTTGCAAGTGCTTCTGCCCGGCGAGGAAGAAGGCTGGGTGGCCGCCGATCTGATCGAGACGAAGCTGGATATCACTGCTGTGGCCATGGTGGAAGAGGTCCCGCCTCCGCCAACCGAGACGCCCACCCCGCAGCCGACCCCTACTCCACAACCTGCCCCGCAGGAAGAACAACCTCCCGAAGAAGGGGAACAGCCCCCCGAAGAGGGAGAACAGCCCCCCGAAGAGGGAGAGCAACCCCCCGCAGAAGGGGGACAGCCTGCCCCAGAGGAGCCGGGCCTGCCCTATCCTGCTCCCAGGCTTGTCTTCCCGCCTGATGGGCACGTCTTTAGCTCAGGCAGAATGACAGAAATCACCTTCGAGTGGGAAAACATGAATCTGGCCGAAGACGAGTTCTACAACATTACCATTCGTTGGACCTATGGCGACATCCCCCATTACTGGGGAGAGGCGACCACAGGGACCAGTCTAAAGTTGGAG
The DNA here is from genome assembly GCA_034417895.1 of Anaerolineae bacterium. Taxonomy (GTDB): domain Bacteria; phylum Chloroflexota; class Anaerolineae; order CAZYHC01; family CAZYHC01; genus DAOULT01. The sequence goes on from DAOULT010000103.1 coordinate 627, forward strand.
ACCCCGCACTGGATATACGGTAAGGCCGACCACGATGCCTTCGAGTGGTGGGTCACAGTCAGGAAAAGGGAGAGATTCGACGATCTTGGTAGACCCGACGGCCCGCCTATCAGCCCCGATAGCGAATGGTGGCACTTCACCTGGTACTAGCCACGGAATTCGGCTCAACGCCAGTGCCGTGCACTTTCGGTAGGGCGCGGCACTTTCGGCGAAACCACCGGCGCTTTTAGGGCAGCGCCAGGCCCCTGTGAAGAAACTGTAGAAACGGAAATGGTATTGACAAAGTTACAGCCCGATGATATAATCCTACGTGTGAAGCGGAGTATTGGGCTTCAGTCATTAGTTTCAGGTTGTGTGGTCAAGAGGGAAAGGAGGTGATATATAAGATTAAGTATGCACCTATTGCTACGTATCTACAGTACATATGAATAGACGAAGAGCATTTGAGTCTGAAATATAACAAGGAGGTTAGAAAATGAATAAGAAGATAAGCCGCAGGGAATTCCTGCGTCGGGCGGCGGTTCTGGGGCTTTCGGCTCCGGTGGCGTTGGCCGCCCTGGAAGAGACCACCAAACCGGTGGCGGCTAAGACATTCGAGGCCCCCTACGTCCAGGAAGCAATGACCATCAAGCTGGCCCACTACTTCGACCCCCTCCAAAGCCCGGCGGCCCAGGCCAACGTGGACTGGATTAACCGCGTCGTCGGCGATTTTGAAGGAGACACCGGTGTTAAAGTCGAGCAGGAATATTTCCAGTGGGATCAGATCGACAACCGCTCCATCCTGGATTTCGAGGCCGGGGTGAAGCACGACCTCGTGTTCGGCTCACCGCAGATCATGCCCAAGCACTTCGATGTGGGCGACTATATGGACCTGACCTCCTACCTGGAAGGTTGGTCTGAAGAAGAGGTGGCGGACTTCAGTTGGAGCCCGGTGTGGGCCAAGAGCGGCGGCCAGGGAAAGCAAATCGCGGTCCCGACGGGGGCGCATACGCGCACCACGGCCTACCGGCGTGATATGTTCGAGGCGGCGGGGCTTGACCCCGATAAGCCTCCGGCCACCTGGGAAGAGTGCCTGGAAGCGGCCAAGGCTACGACCACGGACGAGGTCTGGGGCCTGGGGATGTACTTCGGCCCTTCGCGAGCCACCATCGAGCTGTATTTTGCCCCCTTCATCTGGCACTTCGGCGGGGTGCTGTGGGACCCGGAGGAAAAGAAAGCCGTCTTCGCCTCTGAAGCCGGGGTTAAGTCTGCCGAGATCATCTATGACTTGGTCTACACCCACAAAGTGACCCCCGAAAGCGCTATCGGCGGTGATTACAACTTTGTCATCCTGGATGAGTTCAACAAGGGGAACCTGGCAATGGCCTGGGGCTTCGGGAGCTACTGGATCGAGCAGATGGAAGCCAACGGTTTCATCAAGAACTGCTTCCCGGCCTCCGATAAGTGCGAGGTGGACACCGCTTCGGTGATGCTCACCCCGACCATCCCGCACGCCCAGTTCACCAATGCCTGGGTGCTGGCTATCCACGCTCTCAGCGAGTACCCGGATGAAAGCTTCCAGTTGATGGAATACTTCCTCCGTGCCGAGAACCTGATCGACTTCCCCGACGCCGGGTTGCCGACCAGGCTCTCCCTGTGGGAAACTCCAGAGTTCCAGACCCCTTACTACCAGACCTGGCTGGAAGCAGTTAAGAACGGCAAGCCTATGCCTTACACCGTCTACTATGCTGAGCTGGCCGATACCTGCGCGGCCTGCCTCCAGGAGATTCTGGTGGAGAAAGCCCCGATCGAAGAGACCTTGAAGAAATTCGAGGACGAGTGGAATGCCAAGTACGCTGGTAAGTGAGAAACAGCTTACCCAGCGACGGCAGAAACGCGGGAGCCTGTACCTCTTTCGTAAGTACAGGCTCCCCTACCTGTTTTTGCTGCCCACGGTTGTGTTCCTGGTGCTTTTCCTGGCCTGGCCCATGTCTTCCATGCTCTATTTTTGCCTGCATAAGACTCCTCTGGGAGAGGCTTCCCTGTGGGTGGGGCTGGGGAACTTCTGGCTGCTGCTTAACGAGGAACGCTTTATCAGCAACGTGCTGGCCTCTCTGAAATATCTGGTGGGGGTGTTGGGGCTTTCCGTGCCGGTGGCTTACCTGGCGGCGGTGCTTATCAGCCGCAAACTGCGCGGCGCAGGGTTCTTCCGCACTTTCTTCTTGCTGCCCTGGATCATTGCCCCGGTGGTGAGCGCCATCCTCTTCCGCACCATGGTAGACCCTGGGTCCGGCCCCATTCCCCTTTTCCTCAAATGGCTGACCGGCCATCAGTTCCTCTTCCTGGTCAGACCTTACCTGGCGGTGCTGACCATCATTATTCATAGCGCCTGGCGTTCCTTCCCCTTTGAGATGCTGCTCATCGCCGCCGGACTGGCGGCTATCCCTGCTGAACTTTACGACGCCGCCAAAGTTGATGGCGCCGGGGCCTGGGCGCGGTTCCGCCACATCACCTTCCCCCTGACCCGCAATCAGCTCGCCATCGCCGTCCTGCTCATCACCATCTGGACGCTCCAGGATGCCGAAGGTGCATATTCCCTCACTATGGGAGGGCCGGGCTACGCCACCGAAGTGACGGGCGTGCGTCTTTTCAAAGAAGCTTTCATCTACTTTAACATCGGCCTGGCTTCGTCCATCGGGGTAAGCTTGATTATCCTGAGCGTCTTCTTTGTCTTCCTGTATTTGCGCGTCCTGGGCACGGAGGAGAGGGTCTCATGAGAAAATGGGGGAACGTCCTGGTCTGGGTGGGCATCTTGCTCATCGCCATGATAACCTTTTTCCCTATTGGATGGGGGATAAAAACTTCTATCACCGCCCCGCTGGGCATTGGGCTAAGAGCGACCGGCATCATCCACTTTGCCAGCTACGGGTACCTCCTGAGTAAGCCGGGCTTTTTGCTCTCCATGCAGAACAGCCTGTTTGTCGCTCTGGGAGCGATATGTTTCACCTTACCGCTGGCTATCCTGGGGGGCTATGCCCTGGCTCGTTTTGAGTTCCCCGGCAAGCGGTTCAGCTATCTTTTAATGGTTCTGCCTTTGCTGCCGGCCATCGCCGTGCTCGTGCCGCTCATCATCTACATGCGCATGATCGGACTCTATAACACCCTGGGGGCCGTCGTCCTGGCTAACGTGGTCTTCAATTTGCCCTTCGCCGTGTGGATGGCGCGGGGCTTTATCCTCTCCATTCCGGTGGAGATCGAAGAGGCGGCGGCCATTGACGGTTGTTCCCAGGCCAGCATTCTGTGGCGCATCAGCCTGCCCCTGGCCGCTCCAGGGTTGATTGCCATTGGCATTTTCATCCTGATTAATGCCTGGAACAACTATCTATACGCCTTCGCCTTCACCACCTCAACAGAGCTACGCGTCCTGCCGCATACTCTCCTTTCATTCCTGGGAAGCTGGGGCACGAACTACGGGGGCCTGACTGCCGCAGCCACGATGGCTATGATCCCGCCCGTGGTGCTCTTCCTCGTCTTCCAGAAATGGTTCATCATGGGCATGTTGGCCGGCAGCGGCAAATAGTACATAATCAGCTTATAACCACAAAGGGCACGAAGGACACAAACAGCGAACGTTAGTTGTATGCCTGGTGTTCTGTGTGTCCTTTGTAGTGAAAGGTAAGGGGGGAATCATGCAGTACAAACGATTGGGAAACACGGGGTTGTTGGTTTCGGAACTGTGCCTGGGCACGATGGTCTTCGGGGAGGAAAGCAAGCGCGGGGCGGACGAGGCCACCTCGCAGCGCATGATCCACCGTTTTCTGGACGCCGGAGGCAATTTCGTGGACTGCGCCAACGTGTACGCTGGCGGCGTTTCCGAGGAGATCACGGGCCGCGCCCTGAAGGGCAGGCGCCAGGAGGTCGTCCTGGCTACCAAGGTTTTTTTCTCCATGGGAGAGGGGCCCAACGAGAAGGGGCTTTCCCGCAAAAACATCATGGACGCCGTGGAGGCCAGCCTGCGCCGCCTGGATACCGATTACGTTGACCTCTACTACGCCCACTGCTGGGATAAACTCACTCCCCTGGAGGAGAGCCTGCGGGCCTTCGACGACCTGGTGACGGCCGGCAAGGTGCGCTACGTCGGCGTTTCCAATTTCCGGGCCTGGCAGATCATGAAGGCCCTGGCTATCAGCGACGCTCACGGTTGGGCGCGTTACGTGGCGGCCCAGATGCAGTACAGCCTGGTGGTGCGCTACATCGAGCACGAGTTCACCTCGCTGTGTCTGGATCAGGGCCTGGGGATCATCCCCTGGGGGCCGTTGGGCGGCGGCTTCCTGTCCGGCAAGTATAAACCTGGGGATAAGCCGCACTATGGACGGCTGGCCGTACAGGCGGATACAGGAGAAGAAGCCTGGATTCGCCGAAACAAAGAACGCAACTGGCGCATCGTCGAGGTGGTGGAAGAAATCGCCACGGCGCGGGGCAAGACTCACGCCCAGGTAGCCCTGGCCTGGCTACGGGCCCAACCGGCTGTCATCGCGCCCATCATCGGGGTGCGCACCGAGGAGCAACTGGAAGATAACCTGGGCGCGGTGGGCTGGAAACTGTCCGACGAGGAACTGAAACGCCTGGACGAAGTCAGCGCCCTGCCGGAAACTTACCCCTATCGCTTTATCGAGGAGACAGGAGGGCCTGTCCGCGATATAGGGGCGCAGTAGGACGGCCATTATGCCCACTATCAAGCAGTATACCGTCCACATGGTCGGCAACGCCCACATTGACCACGCCTGGCTGTGGCGCTGGCCGGAGGCAAAGGAGGAAGTCCTTGCCACCTGCCGCGCCGCCCTGGAGCGCATGAACGAAACGCCGGATTTCACTTTCTCCTTCAGTTCGGCCCTCAGCTATAAATGGATCGAGGAAGAAGACCCGGCCCTCTTTGAGGAAATCCGCCAGCGCGTGGCCGAAGGGCGCTGGAACGTCGTGGGCGGGTGGTGGGTGCAGCCAGATTGTAACCTCCCCTGCGGCGAGTCTCTGGTGCGCCAGGCCCTCTATGGTCGGCGTTACTTGCGGCAGAAATTCGGAGTGGAGGTGCCCGTCGGCTACAACGTGGATAGCTTCGGCCACTGTGGGGCCCTGCCGCAAATCCTGAGCGGATGCGGCCAGCGTTATTACGTTTTCTTCCGCCCCGACCCGGAGTTTGAAATCCAGCTCCCTTACCCTGTCTTCTGGTGGGAAGGGAGCGACGGCTCGCGCGTCCTGGCCTGCCGCCCCCCCCTGCATTACAACACCGGCCCGGAAAATATCGAGGCGCAAATCTGGGCCGCCTATCTGAAGACCCCCCAGGCCCTGCGCGACGTGCTCTGCTTCTACGGGGTGGGGAATCACGGCGGCGGCCCGACCAGAGCCAACGTCGCCGCCATAAAAAGCCTGGCCGGGCGCGAAGAGGCCCCACAGGTCATCTTCAGCACCCCGGAACGCTTCTTTCAGGCGGCCCTGGCTCGCCGAGAGGATTTCCCCACCTGGCGCCACGAGCTACAGCACCACGCACGCGGCTGCTACACAGTCGTCTCCGAAATCAAACGCCACAACCGCCGGGCAGAAAATCTCCTCCTCTGCGCCGAAAAATTCGCCGCCCTGGCGCATTTCCTCTGCCACCGCCCCTACCCCCAGGCAGAGCTTACCACAGCCTGGCAGAACGTGCTCTTCAACCAGTTCCACGACATCCTGCCCGGCAGCAGCATCCCAGAAGTCTACGACGACGCCCGCCAGATGTATGCCGAAACCTGCCGCCTGGCCGGTGGGGCGCTGGAGGAGGCGCTAAAGGCCCTGGCGGGGCGCGTCGATACTCGCGGGCCTGGCCGGGCGTTGGTGGTCTTCAACCCCCTGGCCTGGGAGCGGCGCGGCCCGGTCGAAATAGGGATCGGGGATTGGGGATTAGAGAGTAGGGAGGGGCAGGCGCGCGTCCTCGATGAGCGGGGCAATGAAGTCCCTTCCCAACTGGTGACTGACAGGGAAGGGCATACATTTTTGCTTTTCCTGGCCGAAGCGCCCGCCCTGGGCTATCGGGTCTACCGCGTGGCGCCCGGCGAAGGAGAGGCGCAGAGCAATGATACACTTCCAACCTCCAACCTCCAACTTCCAACTTCTAACCAACTGGAAAATGCCCGCTGGCGGCTGAAGGTTGACGGGCAGGAAGGTTACATAACCAGCCTTTACGATAAACGCTATGGAGTGGAAATCCTGGCCGGGCCGGGATCTGTGCCGCTAGTGCTCGACGACCACAGCGATACCTGGAGCCACGGCGTGGCGGCCTACCGCGATGAGATCGGGCGCTTCGGGCGGGCGCAGGTGGAGGTGATAGAACAGGGGCCGGTGCGGGCCGGGCTGCGCCTCACCAGCCGCTTCAATAATTCTACTCTTCGCCAGGATATCTTTCTTTATCGGGATTTGGATTACATTGAAATCCGGCTGCACGTAGACTGGCACGAACAGTGGCGCATGTTGAAGTTGAGCTTCCCCTGCCGCCTGGCCTCCCCGACCGCCACCTGCGAAACTCCCTACAGTCATACCGTCCGCCCGTCCAGCGGCGAGGAGCAGCCCGGCCAGAAATGGGTGGACGTTACCGGGGTCATCCGCGACGAGGAGGGCGCGCCTCTCCCCTATGGGCTGGCCCTGCTTAACGATTGCAAATACGGCTTCAGCGTGCAGGGGCCTGGCCCAAGCGAGTTCCGGGAGGAGGCGGTGGACGTGCGGCTCAGCGTTCTGCGCAGCCCCCTCTACGCCTATCACGAAGATGCGCCCCTCCCCTGGGGGCCAGAGAAGATAGAACAGTTCACCGACCAGGGCGAGCAATCCCTGACGGTGATTCTCCTGCCCCACGCCGGCCCCTGGCCGGAGAGCCACGTCCCCCGCCACGCCGAAGCGCTCAACGGCCCGCTCATGGCCTTCCCTGAACCCGCCCACGAAGGGGATTATCCCCCGGCTCAAGCCTTTGCTGCGGTGGAGCCGGCCCACGTGTGCCTCACCGTGCTCAAAAAGGCGGAAGACGATGAATCGCTCATCTTGCGCTTTTACGAGACAGCCGGGCAGGAAACTACCGCCCGCATCCAGGTCCCTCATCTGGGATGTTTGTGGGAAGGGCCTGTTGGCCGGGGCGAGATCAAGACGTTGAAGGTTGTGGGTATCGGCCCTTCCGCTGTTACCAGGGAGACGGACCTGCTTGAACGCGACTATGGGTGAGGCGGAAAGCCAGACCATCTTGTTTCCCATTGACTTACAGGAGTTCTTACTGTATACTGTGATTGCATGGCAGGGATGGAGGAAAAGTCCCATAGACAAATCGCTGACAAATCGCTGCGCTACGCGGCGTGGCTGAACCGCAAGCCGTCAGGCTGCCCCGTCACAATTGCGCTGGTCGAAAAAGTTAGCCTTGTCTGGAGGCAGAGATGGAAATTCATGTTAGAAAGTTAGGTGGAATGGAGAGATATCAGAAATGAGCACTCGACAGATTGTTATTGATGTACCTGAGAAGGTACTATTGGCAGAAAAAACCGATGAAGCAACTTTTGCCCGCGAGTTGCGTATCTTAGCTGCTGTCAAACTTTATGAGCTTGGCCGTCTCTCTTCCGGTCGTGCCGCCGAACTTGCCGGGATGCCACGCGTCGAGTTTCTGCTGACACTTGGACGTTATAAGGTCTTTCCACTTGAAGCCGAGTTGCGTGATTTAGAGGCCAACCGTGCTCAGAGCGATCAGTAACACATCTCCCCTGCTCTATCTATACCGAATTGGTATTCTGGACTGGCTTCCAAAGTTGTTTACTGAAGTATGGGTGCCACGGGCGGTGGTGCTTGAATTGGAAGAAGGGCAACGGAGAGGCTATGATGTTCTGAATCCAAGCAGTTACGAGTGGCTCCAAGTTGTTGAGCCTCTTCACATGCCGTCCGAGTGGCTGGCGTTGGATTTGGGAGCAGGAGAATTAGCTACGATGGCTTTGGCTCTGGAAAATCCAAGTCGTATCATTCTTCTGGATGATGGGTTGGCGAGGCGGACAGCCCAGGCTGCTGGTCTCCAAGTCTGGGGAACGCTGAAAGTTCTGCTCGAAGCAAAATCTGAAGGTCTGACAGAGAGGATCGAGCCACTTATTGATCGTATGGCCGGGGCAGGTTTGTGGATTTCGGATGATGTTAGACAGCGCGTGCTGGCACTCGCCGGTGAGTAAAGGTGAATAAAAAATGAAAGATTCAATGACTCCCAAAGAACGTATGCTCACGGCCATGCGGCGCGGAATCCCGGACCGGGTGCCTGTCTGCCCTGATATCTCCAATCTGGTGCCCGCCAAACTCACGGGCCGGCCTTTCTGGGACATCTACCTGCATAAGCGGCCCTCCCTGGGCGAAGCTTACATCGAAGCCTTGAAATACTTCGGGTTCGACGGCTGGTACATCTACGACGAGCTTAAAGGCGGAAATGCCAGGCTTTTCACTCCCAAAGAGGAGATGGTTTCCCTGACCTACGCGGGAGGCATGATTCCGGCCAGGATGCTCCGCAAGGAGATTATCAGCCGGACGGATACCAGCATCCACGTCAGGAGCGAAGTGGATACCCCTCTGGGGCCGTTGAGCAAGGTCGATATCTACCCTGTGGACGACGCTCCCTGGCCGGGGGAGAAGTGGATCAAAGACCTCGACCGCGACTGGCCCCGCCTGCGCTACCTCATGGGCGAGGATTGGGAATACGACCTGACCATGCCGAACAGGGACAGGCTGGGCGATCTGGGCCTCTATTCTTTGATGATTCTGCTGCCTCTGGACTGGTGGTTTTACGTCCGAAATGGGTCTTATGAGCAAATCGTCTACGACCTGGCGGATGAGCCGCAGAAGATATCCGAGATCTTCTCCTATTACACCAGATTCGTTCTGGCCCTATTGGATGCCTGCCTGGAGGCCGGTCCTGACGAGCTTCACCTTCAGGGGTCTGTATCCAGCCTGAGCCTTAGCTCGCTTAGCTCCTACACCAAGTACAATCTGCCCTTTATAAAGGAGATAACCGCCATTTGCAAAAAGGCTGGCCTCATCACCCACCAGCACGTCTGTGGCCGTTCGGCGAAGATTGTCGAGCTTAGTTATCTACACACCGACCTGGACGTGATGGAGCCCCTGGAAGGGCCGCCGGGCGGAGACGTGGACCTGGCCGAGGCCAAAAAACGATACGGCGACAAATTCTGCCTCAAGGGAAATCTGAACACCTACGACCTGATGCTGAACGGCGCTCCTGAGGAGGTGGAGCGCGCCGCCAAAGAAGCTATCGACGCCGCAGGCGAGGGGGGCGGCTTCATCCTTTCCACGGGGGATCAATGTGGCCGCGATACGCCCCACCAGAACATCTTTAAGCTGGTCGAGGTCTCTAAAACCTATGGTCGATACCGCTAGACTCTGGGTTAGGGAGTTTTGAGCACATGCCGGAGATGACTTCTAAGGAGCGTTTTATGACCGCCCTGCGGGGTGGGCGGCCAGATCGGGTGCCCATCTACGACTTTCTCTTCAGCCCCAAAGTCTACGAAGCGGTCATCGGTCGGCGGCCCCAGGACTATAACCCCCCAGACCTCATCGCCTGCTCAAGAGGTCTGGGCCTGGACGGCGCTTTTATTTTCATTGGTTCTCCTCGTGGGTTTGAAAAACGCTATCTGGCCGAAGGGATATTTGCCGACGAATGGGGCACCATCTACAAAGAGGATACCGAAATCTCCTGGCCTTCGGGTGCGCCCATCGATTACCCCCTCAAGACGCGGGAGGATTGGAGGAACTACGTGTTTCCTGACCCTCACGCTCCTGGCCGCTTAGATGAGGTCAAAGAGACTATCAGGTTGAATCAGGGAGAGTTAGCCATCCTGGGAGGCGTGCTGGGCCCCTTCACCGCCGCCTATCAACTGACGGGGCTGGAACGTTTTTGCCTCAACCTCTACCTGGATCCGGAACTTCTGCGGGAGATTCTGGAGGCGGTAACCGCCTTCTTCATCGAAGCCGGGCGGCTGCTCCTGGAGGCCGGGGTTGACGCCTTGTTGATCGCCGACGATCATGGCGGCAGCGACGGCCCTTTCATTTCTTTGCCCCACTGGCAGGAGTTCATTGCCCCTTGCTTCGCCGAAATGGTGCGCACCTTCCGCGCTTGGGGAGCGCCGGTGGTGATGCACAACGACGGAGACATCAGGCTCTACCTGGATGACCTGGTGGGAATGGGCCTTAACGCTTACCACCCCGTAGAGCGAAACGCCCACATGGACCTGAAAGAAATCAAGGCCAGGTACGGCCCCCGGCTGTGCCTCATCGGGAACGTGAACAACAAGACCACTCTGGTCACCGGCCGCGAAGAGGAGGTGGAAGAGGAGGTTTTGGAGTGCCTGCGAATCGCCGCCCCAGGTGGGGGCTACATTCTGGCTTCGGACCACAGTTTGCACGATGACATGCCCCTGGGGAATGTGTTCAAGATGTTTGAGACGGCCAGACGGTATGGCGCTTACCCGCTGCGGTTGCCCGAAGGGAAAGCCCCTTGAACGCCGCGCCTGGTGAAAGGAGGAAGCCGCAATACTTAACCGCCGAGATTTCCTGAAGATGCTGGGAGCGGGGACGGCAGCCGCCCTGAGCATTCTAAAGCTGAGCAACATAAAACACGGAAGGAGTAAAATATTGATGGGTAACGAGAAATACACGGCTATAATGGTCTCTGAGACCCACTGGGATCGAGCCTGGTACTCTCCTTTCCAGGAGTTTCGCCTGCGGCTGGTGCGGCTCATCGACCGCCTGATAGACCTGCTCCAGAGCGACCCGCAGTTCAAGAGCTTCATGTTGGACGGCCAGACGATCCCTATCGAAGACTATCTGGAGGTCCGGCCTGAAAAGGAGCCGGTGCTCAAGGAATTGGTGGAATCTGGCCGACTGTTTGTCGGGCCCTGGTACGTTCTGGCCGACGAATACCTGGTCACTCCTGAGAGCCTCATCCGCAATCTGACGTTGGGTCTCAAGATGGCGGAGTCTTTGGGCGGGGAGACGGGAGCGATAATGAGAGAGGGCTACGTGCCCGATGCCTTTGGGCACATCGCTCAACTGCCCCAGATTCTAAAGGGGTTCGGCATCAATTCGGCTATTTTCTGGCGGGGAGTGGGGGACGAAGGCGAAGACCTGGGCACCGAGTTCTGGTGGCGCGCCCCTGATGGTTCGCAGGTGTTGACCATCTTCATGGTTGATGGCTATCATAATGCTGCTTGCCTGGGCTTCCCCATGCGGTGGGGAGACCCCAGCGCCATGGAATTCGACATGGATATGGCTATGGACCAGCTTAAAAGAGCCATCTCGACCCTCACTCCCCACGCCCACACCCCGTTTTTGCTCCTGATGAACGGCATCGATCACTCCGAGGCCCAACCCGAGACGCCGCAGGTTATCCAGCGAGCCAACGAAGTGTTTGGAGATGTGGAGTTCATCCACGGCAATCTGCCGGATTACGTGCAGCGCGTTCGGGAGGCGGCCCCTGAATTATCTGTCTTCGAGGGTGAATTTAATCGTGGTCGCTACTCGATCATCCTCCAGGGTGTCTATTCGGCCCGCATGTACATTAAACAGGCCAATGAGCGGGCGACCACCCTGCTGGAACGCTACGCAGAACCCATCGCTGCCTGGGCTTCGCTTCTGGGCGCGCCTTATCCGGGCGCTTTTCTATGGACGGCCTGGCGGCATCTGTTGCAAAACCACCCCCACGACGACATCTGCGGTTGTAGCGCCGATCAGGTGCACCGCGAGAATATGTACCGCTTTGCCCAGGCAGAGCAGATTGGGACCATTCTGGTGCGCGATGGGCTGCGACAGATTACCCACCACATCGACCGCACCGCTCAGCCAGGACTGCCTGTGGTGGTGTTCAATCCCCTGGCCTGGGAACGGTCCGAAGCTATTGAGGCCGTTTTACCCTTCGACCTCGACGACCGAACAGCCGAGAATTTCTCCCTGGTCAACAGCGGTGGTGAGCCGGTGCCCGACCTCCAGGTGCTTGGTCGAGAGGAGTTGTTTCACCTGGAAGTGCTGAAGGGTAGCCGCCGACAGGGCGTAAGGGTGGCCTTCCCTGTTCAGGATATCCCTCCCTGTGGCTACCGGGTTTACTACGCTGTTCCGGCCCAGGCGGCGGCCAGTTCCAGCGAGGAGCTGCGAGTGTTGCCCCAGGGGATGGAGAACCGTTTTTTGCGGGTAGAGATCAACGAAGATGGAACGCTAAACGTCTGGGATAAGGAGAGCGGCCAGGCTTTTGAGGGCCTGCACTACCTGGAGGACGCCGAGGACGCCGGCGACGAATACGATTATTCTCCCTGTCCAGAGAGCCAGACCCTGACCTGGCGAGGGGAGCCGGCCCAGGTGGAGCTGGTTCACGCTGGCCCTGCTCAGGTCACTTACCGCCTCAGCCTGACGCTCAACCTCCCGGCGAGCCTGGCGGAAGATCGGCGGAGACGCAGCCAGGAGAGGGTCGAATGTCCTTTCACCTCCCTGGTAACGCTGCGCAGAGGGAGTCGGCGCATCGAGGTCGTGAGCGAAGTGGATAACCGGGGGCGCGACCATCGCCTGCGGGTCTGTTTCCCCACCGACATCCAGGCCACCCACAGCCACGCCGACGGTCACTTCCACGTCATCGAGCGGGAGATCGACCTGCCCGCCAAAGATGAATGGGCGCAGCAGCCGGTACCCACCCGCCATCAGCGATATTTCGTCGATCTGAGCGATGGCGCTTCCGGCCTGGCGATCCTTAACCGCGGGCTGCCTGAGTACGAGATCGTGCCCGAAGAAGGGGGGCGGAAAGTGATGGCTCTCACCCTGCTGCGGTGCGTGGGCTGGCTTTCCCGCGGCGACCTCATCACGCGGCCAGAAGATGCGGGGCCTTCTTACCAGTCTCCAGAGGCCCAGTGTCCAGGTAGACATACGTTCGAATACGCCATCCTCCCCCACTCAGGAGACTGGCGGCAGGTTTACCAGGAGGCTTACAACTATAGCGCCCCTTTGCGCCTTATCCGCGGGGACGAACACGAAGGCTACGACCCCAGGGAGTGGGGCCTGGGAGGGTTAGACGGCTCCCTGCACATGAAGGACATTCCCCGCACAGGAGAACTGCCCGGCGAGCTTTCTTTCCTCTCCATCCAGCCGGCGGCTCTGCTCCTGAGCGCCATCAAGCAGAGCGAGCGGTCGGAGGGTCTTATCGTGCGGTTCTATAATATCGCCGCCGAACCTGTGACCGCCACAGTCAGGCTTTTCCGCCCTGTGAGGGAGGCGTTTCGGGTCAATTTGAACGAAGAGCGGATGGAGCCGCTACAGGTTGAACCTGACGGCAGCGTCTCTTTGCCGGTGAAAGGCCAGGAGGTCGTCACCCTGGAACTGGGCGGCCTCAAAGCGGTCTGAAGCGCTCAACGGACTCAGGAACGGATTGCGTCGTTCAGGCGCCTGGCGCTAGTATGAAACCGAAGGATCAACAACGAACGTGAGAATTGAACGAACGCTGGCAGTGCTATCAATAATAGTATCTCCCCTCAAGACTGTGGTTGCTCATTGCGTCCGTAGGTTTCATCCGAGCGTGTGAAAAACGGTTCAGTTCGTTAAATTCTACTGTTCGTTGTTGATCGTTTTTCATAGCAGCTTCCAAAGCGCCAGGCCCCTGGGAGCGATCCGTTTTTGTTTTGGGAACCATTTGACTTGCTGTGTGTGATATGCTATAATGTACCTATAGGAAACAGAGAGGTTTGTCCACTTTACCCCATTTGCTTGCTTACATAACTGACCAGTCTATCACCTGCCACGTATTATACCACATCTGGCTTCCAACGGCCTTACGAAATTTCCTTCTGGCTTTTCAATTATCTCATCAAAGACAACTCACGAGGTAAAAGTCTCGCTATCTCGTTAGACGATTCGAGACCGATTGATCTCCCAGGCTGACGGCCTTGAGGCCCCCCTACCACAGTGTTGTGGAATCACCATCTATGGCTGCTACGGGTTGTGGTTTCAGATGCTTTGCCCCAATAGGCAATCTGGCCCCATGACGGTTCCAATAGTATTCCGTTGAGAAGGAGGTGATGCACAATACGGCGAAAAGACGAACTACTGTGATTTTATCCCCAGATCACAAGTCTGTAACAGGTAAGGGAGTCCTGCCGGCTGAGGAGATGGCGGGGCGCCCAAAGGAAATAAGGAGAGAAAAGGTGAAAAAGCGAATATTTTTGCTAATACCATTCCTCGTAATCGGGGTATCGCTCCTGATGTTGTGGGCTTTCGCGGCCCAGGCCCAGGAACCCGGCGAGGAACCAGTGGCCGGGCTGGAGGGAGAAGGCCCTCCGCCCGGAGCGACGATCATCCAGGTTGGAGGAGCACCTGCCTCGCAGGACCAACCGCCACCTCCACCACCTCCGCGAGGCCAGCGTCCTCTTCCGCCTACTTTCGATGAAATGGCCGCCATGGACCTGGAAGGCGTGATCAGGATGTCGCCTCCGTCCAACATGGGCGGCGCTTTTAGTACAGGCAACTACTTCTTCGACGACATGGAATCGGGAACGGCCAACTGGACGACCTCCGGCCTGTGGCACCTGGCCGATGATAGCGACACCTACGGCAACAGCTACAGCGCCACCCATAGCTGGTGGTTCGGGCAGAATAGCACCGGCAACTACGACACCGGCGCTCACGTCACGGGCGACTTGCAGACCGCCAGCTCCATCAACATCCCCGCCGGAATCCCGGTATGCTACCTGCGCTTCTGGAGCTGGGAGATGACCGAGGATTTTCTGGGCACGTATGACACCCGCCGGGTCTACTTCTCCACCGACGGCGGCCTTACCTGGCTGCCGGGGATTTACCAGTCCACCGCGAGCTATGGCCAGTGGCGCAGGCATCACGTCGATCTCGGCCCGTGGCTCGCTCCCTACGCAGCAGCCCAGACCCTTGACCTCAGATTTGAGTTCGACTCCGTAGATGGCTCCAACAATGGCTACCGTGGCTGGTACATCGACGACATCGCCGTGGGCTACGACGACATCGATATCTGGATGGATACCGATGGGTCTGGTATGGGGCCACCGTGGTGGAACGACCCCTACGTGACGTATGGCTGTGCGGGCTGCCCGTCGGGCATGACCCCTGGGGGCAACTTGAACGCCCAGGATTGGGCTGCGGGCCCCAACCCGTTCGACATCACGTACAGCAGCCCCTCCTGGGCGGATGTGGGGGCCTGGCTGCCCCAATTGGGCGTGGCGCTCCCTCAGCTCGGCCCGTTCGCCACCCAGATTCCCGCTGGCACTGCCCTGGGCGCACACCAGGACATTTCGTTGACTGTCACCGAGAACGCTCCCGGTACCAGAAGCAATTTGTCCACCGTCCGCGTCTACCACGGCGGGGTGCACCTCTACAGCTACCAGATCATCGACGACGGCAGCGGCCAGAGCGTGGGCAACGGCAACGGCCAGATCGACCCCGGCGAAATCATCGAGTTGGTGGTCACCCTCGAAAACAGCATGGATCATACAAGACGCGCAGTACAAGCCGTGCTAACAGACAGTTGGGGCATGAGCTGGCTGCCTGCTTGGCAGGCTTACGGCGACATCGGGGCCGGGGCCACCGCCTCCTCAGTCGGCAAGTACCTCTTCCAGGTCCCTGGGGGGATACCACCCGGCACGCTTGTCACGTTCAACCTGGCCATTACGGACATGGTCTTGACCGTGTGGAATGACTCTTTCCAGGAGACCGTGCCCAATCTAACCGCCCCGCCCGTCAGCGTCATGGCCGGGGCCTCGCCCGTGTATCACCGCTTCGCAGTGCGGAACACACTTCAACCACCCGTAGCCACGAATTTCGACATCGGCGTGTTTGAGTACACCTGGCCGAGCGTTGTCGATCCCGTCCAGATAGCTCCTCCTGGTGGCGTGCTGCCTCTCGGGTGGGGGTACTTCACCGTGACGGTGGACATCCCGGCGGGCATAGCCCCCGGCACGGAGACCACGGCCACCGTGGTGGTCACAGCCACGGCCAGCAGCGACGTGGCCTCCGCCCTCATCTCCACCACGATGATGGCTACCGACTGGGTGCAGGTCTACGCCGACGACGTTAACACCCCGCTGCCGCTGGTAGATGGCGCATACCTGGCCGTCGTCCAGAGCATGAACCGCTGGACGCTGGACGGCGGGGCCCATGGCCCAGTCCCCCCCCCATTCCAGATGCACGACCCGGTGGTGACCGCTTTCCGTTACGACGATACCGTGGCCTACGCCTGGAGCGCGGATCGAACCAACGCCTATGGAGTCCCGGTAAGGGAGGTGTCGTTCGGGGCCAGAAAGATGGACGGCACGGTGGTCATTCCCAATACCAGGGTGGCCGATTACTCCGGTTGTTTCCCTGGGCCTTGCAGCCAGGACCAGAACCCGTCCATCGCCCGGGTGCCCACCAACGGCAACATCGTGGTGGCCTGGGAGCGGCAGCAGATTCTGGGCTTCTTTGACGTGTACTACGCCGTCTACAGCGCCAACGGGACGCTGCTGGTAGGCCCCACTAACCTGACAAACAATACGGGGGCTACTGGAATCTCCGATTACAGCCCGGCTGTGGAGGCCTTCCGCGATGGCAGAGTGGCCCTGGCCTGGGAGCACGCGCCACCCAACCTCCCCATATATCCAATGTCCCCGCCCCCATTCCCTCTCCCGCCCCTGACCCCGCACGCGACTTCTGACATCATGTACGCCATCCTGGACGAAGACGGCAACATGGTGGTGAGCACCACCAACCTGACGAACAACCAGTCAGTGTGGTCCGAAACTGACTGGGAGCCTGTGCTCACCCAACTTCAAGCCTATGACCAACTGCTGGTGACCTGGCAGGGGTGGAACCCCGCGGTATTCACGTTCCCCAGGGTTGCCTACGCTGTCCTGAACTCGGCGGGAACGGTCTCCGTGGGAGAACAGTGGTTAAGCTCTCCCCTCACGGAAAATGGTCTCCCTAACCAGACGCCGGATGCGGTGAGCCTGCCCGACGGGCACATCGTGGTGGCCTGGAGCTGGTATGACGCGGCAGCCACGCAACTCAGGCTCCTCTACTCCGTGCTGTCCTCCGCCCTCAACGTGGTGGTCAATCCTACCGTTTTAGCCACCCCCAACCTCAGCTCCCCCACCAGGGAGCAGAACGTGTCCCTGGTGGCCGACCAGTCGGGCAACGCCGTTCTCACCTGGTTCGACGATTGGGCATCGCCGGGGAGCTACGGGGACCTCTGGTACGCCTGGCTGGCCGGGGACGGCACGGTCCTCACTTCGCCCCGGCGCTACTGGGTGCCCCACTATCTCGATCCGGCCTTTACCAACCGATGGGCCTGGGTCAGCGGCTACGGGCAGGGTACCGGCGGGATGGAGATACGAGACTGGCAGCAGTTGAGCGTCGGCAAGAGCGCGCCCTCCCAGGTGGTGGTCGGCGAGGTGCTGACCTACACCATCACCGTCTCCGAAACGGGCGGCGTTTACACCGTCGCCGGGGTACAGGTGACGGATACCGTGCCCGCCAACACTACCTGCTGCGCCTCTATCGGCCAGGGCGGGTTGCTGGTCGGCAACGACGTGACCTGGTCGGGCCTGACCATCAGCGGCGGACAGAGCATCAGCCTGACCTTCGCCGTCACGGTGGGGCAGGTTGCCAGCGGGACGATCATCACCAACGACGCCTACCAGGTGGTGACCAGCACCCATAGAGTCACTACCGGCCTGGGCAGCGAGGTCACTACTACGGTGCTGGTGCCGCAGTTGAGCATCGGCAAGAGCGCGGCCTCTCAGGTGCTCCCTGGCAGCTTGATGACTTACACCCTCAACGTGGCCGAAACGACGGGCCAGGCATACGCTACGGGCGTGCAGGTGACCGATACCGTGCCGGCCAATACTGCGGTGGCTTCTATCGGCCAGGGTGGGTCGCTTGCGGGCGGCGAGGTGGTGTGGAGCGGCCAGACCGTGTCTCAAGGTTCGAGCCTCACTCTGACCTTCGTGGTCACGGTGGGGCAGGTGTCCAGCGGGACGATCATCACCAACGATGCTTACCGGGTGGTGAGCAGCGACCAGGGGGTTAATACCGGCCTGGGCAGCGCGGTCACCACCACGGTAGCAATGCCCCAGTTGAGCGTCAGCAAGAGCGCGCCTTCTCAGGTGCGTCCCGGCGAGTCGCTGACCTATACCCTCAGCGTGGCCGAAACGAGCGGCCTGCTAGACATCACCGGCGTGCAGGTGACGGATACTGTGCCGGCCAACACTGCGCTGGCTTCTATCGACCAGGGCGGGTCGCTGGTCGGCAACGACGTCACCTGGTCGGGCCTGACCGTTACCAGGGGGCAGAGCATCAAGTTGACCTTCGTGGTGACGGTCGGCAGCAGCGTTCCCCTCGGGACGATCATCACCAACGACGCCTACCGGGTGGTGACCAGCACCCAGGGAATTAACACCGGGTTGGGCAGTGCGGTTAACACTACGGTCTCCGCCGTGTCCGCGCCGCAGTTGAGCATCAACAAGAGCGCGCCCTCCTGGGTGTATTCCGGCGAGGTGCTGAACTACACCATCATCGTCTCCGAAACGACTGGCCTGGGAGGCGCTACCGGGGTGCAGGTGACCGATACCGTGCCCCTGAGCGCCACCTGCTGCGCCTCTGTCGGCCAGGGCGGGTCGCTGGTCGGCAACGACGTGACCTGGTCGAGCCTGGTCATCAGCAGCGGACAGAGCATCAGCCTGACCTTCGCCGTCACGGTGGGGAAGGTGCTCAGCGGGACGATCATCACCAACAACGCCTACCGGGTAGTGACCAGCGACCAGGGAGTGAGCACTGGCCTGGGGAATGCGGTCAATACCACGGTGAGGATGAAGCCGGTCTTCTTGCCCGTCATCCGTAGCAGCCCATCTGCTACCACCACCGTCATCTTGCAATAAGACCGTGGGTTAAAAAGTAAAATCAGGCCCCGACAGAAAGTCGGGGCCTGACTTTTTTATTTCCCTGGTTGACGGCCCGCTCTTCTTTTGCACTGTAGGTAACGACATTGACAAAAGTCACAATTTGATGATATAATTTTGACGTATCAGGTCTGCCTTAGGCGTGAGGCGGAGTGGATTCGAGGCTGCGGACGTTATTCAGTCTGCTCGAAAGGTCAAGCCTGGCGCCGAGTCTGGGGTGAGGGGGGAGAGCTGGGGGCTCCCGAATATATTATACAAGGAGGTGAAAGTCAAGGCATATATAAACAGAGAATGAGTACATAATAAGTAGTTACGTATAAAGGAGGCGAAAAATGCTTAGGAACAAGCAAAAGTGTTTGACTGTTCTATCGATGCTGGTCGCTCTGGCGATGCTGCTGCCCCTGGGGGCTGTTTCGGCGGAGGAACCCTCGGAGTTGATCGTGCGCCTGGGGGCTAACATCCGTTTTGTGGACCCGCAGTTGTGCACCGACACCACCTGTAGCTGGATCCTGCGCCAGATTATGGAGGGCCTTTACTACTACCGGGAGGACGGCAGCGTCGAGCCGGGCGGAGCCGCAAGCTACGAGGTATCCGAGGACGGCACGGTGTACACCCTTGCCCTGCGCGAAGATGCGGTCTGGTCCGACGGGGAACCCGTCACCGCCCAGCACTTCGTGGACGGCATGGTCCGCCTGCTGGATCCGGCTACCGCCTCAGAGTACGCCTGGCTGATGTACATCATCAAGGGGGCCGAAGAATTCAACTCCGGCGAGGGCAAGGCCGAAGACGTGGGCCTGGAAGCGGTGGACGACTATACCCTGAAGATCACCCTCGTAGGCCCGATAGCCTACTTCCCCAGCATCCTGGCTTTCTCCACCACCTACCCGATCCGCCTGGACGTGATCGAGGAGTACGGCGAGCAAGCCTATACCAGCCCGGAGACCTTCGTGGGCAACGGCCCTTACACTCTGGTCGGGCTGGACAACGAGGTGGAAGCCGTCATGGAGAAGCGCCCCACCTACTGGAACGCCGATAGCGTCCAGATCGAGCGCCTGGTTATGCCCGTGCTGGAAGAGAGAGCCACCCAGTTGGCCCTGTACGAAAACGACGAACTGGACGTCTGCGAGCCGCCGGGCGACGACATCCCGCGCAT
>DAOULT010000104.1:0-30483 GCA_034417895.1 Anaerolineae bacterium
GCAAACTCAGAAAGGTCGGCCTGGTCAGGATCAGAAAAGCAGGCCGTCAGGTTTATTGCTCGCTGGATAAGAAGAAATTCGAGCATTATCAACGTTGGTTGGCCGACATTCTGGCCTCATGATTAGAAGAGGTCTGTCCCAAATTTTAGGGAATAAGGTGCCTGGCACTTTTGGAAGCAGATATGACCACCGACCCTTCGGGTTTCTAAAACCCAAAGGGTCTACGGTCACACGCCCCGATGAAACCAACTGCTTTCATACTAGTGCCAGGCACCTTCCAAAAATCTGGGACGCACCCCTTGGAAGAGGAAGGGCGCTGAAGGGCCAGGCATAGTGGGCGATATTGTAAGGAAGTGGACGAAAGGCGTTTTTGAGACGGCAGCCAGTCTCATCGCCAAGACGGGCATATCGGCCAACACCCTGACCTGGTTAGGTTTTGGCCTCAGCGTGGGGGTCGCCTATTTTTTGGCCTGCGGATACCTGAAAGTCGGGGGGGTGCTCATTATCCTGGTGGGCATTCTGGATGGGCTGGACGGGGCGCTGGCTCGTTTCAAAGGCCGGGCCAGCCGTTTTGGAGCCTTTTTGGATTCGACCCTGGACCGCTTCTCGGAGGCGGTTATCTATCTGGGGCTGTTAATTTTCTACACTCAGCGCCAGGCTCGCCAGGAGACCTTGCTGATCTATGCCGCCATCGTCGGCTCCCTGATGGTCAGCTATGCCCGCGCTAAGGCTGAGGGGTTGGGGGTGGAGTGTAAGATCGGGCTTCTCACCCGTTTCGAGCGGCTTTTTGTCCTGGTTTGTGGCCTGGTTTTCGACCAAACGCTTGTAGCCTTGTGGATTGTAGCTATCCTCTCCAATTTCACCGCCCTGCAACGGATGTACATCGTCTGGCGAGCTACGGACGGAAAAGAAGAAAAAAGCGATGAGCCGGAGTGAGGCAATAGTACCATTTGCTTATTGTCCTGCCTGGCAAAACCTGCTATAATAAAGGTGGGGTATTTATTTTTGTTGATCCTCTACCCTCTGGAAACGAGGATGGGCTTATGTTTATGATTGAGACCCAGGGGCTTACCAAGCGATTCGGCGATTTTACCGCCGTCGATAGAGTGACCCTTTCTGTGCCCGAAGGCCAGGTGCTGGCTTTGCTGGGGCCCAACGGGGCGGGCAAGACGACCACCGTGCGGATGCTGGCCGCTATCCTCAAGCCTACCGCTGGCCGGGCGACCATTGCCGGATACGATACCGTGACCGAAGCCAAAGCGGTCCGCCACGTGGTGGGGTTACTCACCGAACTGCCGGGCCTCTATCTGCGTATGCGCGCTCTGGACTATCTGGATTTCTTTGGGCAGTTACAGGGCATGTCGGCCAGGCAACGAAGAAAACGCAGCCAGGAATTGCTGGAACGCTTCGAGATGTGGGAGGCCCACAACCAACGACTGGGCGAGTATTCCAAAGGCATGAGACAAAAGCTGGCCCTCATCCGGGCCATGTTGCACGACCCGCAGGTGCTTTTCCTGGACGAGCCGACCTCGGCCATGGACCCCCATAGCGCCAAACTGGTGCGCGATTCGATCCTGGACCTGCGTGGCGAGCGGCGCACCATCGTAGTCTGCACCCACAACCTGCCCGAAGCTGAGCTTTTGGCCGACCGCATTGCCATCATCCGGCGGGGCGAGATCATCGCCCTGGGCGCTCCGTCCGAACTCAAGGCCCGTCTTCTGGGCGCTCCTCT
This sequence comes from Anaerolineae bacterium, assembly GCA_034417895.1. Classification (GTDB taxonomy): domain Bacteria; phylum Chloroflexota; class Anaerolineae; order CAZYHC01; family CAZYHC01; genus DAOULT01. Next base: position 1,733 of record DAOULT010000104.1, read on the forward strand.
CCTTGAACTGCGCCTGGCCCGCCCGCTCGATGGTTTGTTGCCTCTCCTCTCTGACCTGATCGCCGTGGAGGAGCAGGGCGACACCTGGCTGCGCTATCGCACCGCCGAACCGCAGAAGGTCAATCCCGCTCTGGTGCGCCGTCTGGCCCAGGAACAGGCCGAGGTCATCACCCTCAGCGAAGTGCCCAGAAGCCTGGAGGACGTTTACCTGAAGATTGTCGAACAATGAATCAATGAATCTTGGCGCGTAAAATGGCTATAACGAAAACCTGTAAATCAATTGAACGTTCTACTTTGAGCACGGCCTTGATCATCACCAAGCGAGAGGTACGCGATAGCCTGCGCGATTGGCGCATCATGGTGCCCATCGTTCTGCTGACCCTGGTTTTCCCCTGGCTGATGAATTTCACCGCCAACGTGGCCACCAGCTTTGTGCAAAAATATGGCGCTCCTCTGGTCGGCGAGCGCATGATCCCTTTCCTTTTAATGATCGTGGGGTTCTTCCCCATCTCCTTTTCACTGGTCATTGCTTTGGAAACCTTTGTCGGGGAGAAAGAACGCAACAGTCTGGAGCCTTTGCTGGCTATGCCCATCACCGATGCCGAACTGTACCTGGGCAAGATGCTGGCCGCCCTGCTCCTGCCCTTGTCAGCCAGCTATCTGGGGGTGGTCGTCTACGTGGCAGGGATGTACTGGACGATGGGCTATTTGCCTCCCCTCAATTTGCTTATCCAGATATTTCTGTTAACCGGCATGGAGGCTCTGGTGATGGTCTCCGGGGCGGTAGTGGTCTCCAGTCAGACCACCAGTGTGCGGGCCGCTAACCTGTTAGCCAGCTTCATCATCATTCCTATGGCTCTTCTGGTGCAGGCGGAAAGCGTCATCATGTTTTGGGCCCGTTATAATGTCCTGTGGTACATTGTGGCCGGGCTGCTGGTGGTCGATCTCGTCCTGGTGCGCATGGGGATTCGCATCTTCAACCGCGAGGAGATTCTATCCAAGGAAATAGACGAGCTCAACCTGGGCTTCATCTGGCGCACCTTCAAGGGTTTCTTTATACGCTCCCCGACGGGGGTTCAAGTCTCTGGTCTCAAAGGTTTCATCTGGCGGGTGTATCGCCACGACCTCCCCTATCTTCTGCGCAGCCAATGGGCGCCGATAATGGTGGTGGTGGTGGTTCTGGTGGGGGGGATGGCCGTTGGTTGGGGGTACGCCCAACAATATCCTCTGCCCCAAAATGCCTTTGAGCTGCGAGACCTGAACCAGGAGACTTTCTACCACACCCCCAGCCTCGACTTTTTGCCCAGGATCAGAACCCTCAGCATCTTTGCCAACAACGTGCGGGCTTTGCTGCTGGCTGCCCTTTTGGCCCTTTTCTCCTTTGGGGCGTTGGCTCTGTTGTTGATCATGGTGCCCATGGTTGTGGTCGGGTTTCTGGCCGCTGAGGCTTCTATCCTGGGTTACAATCCGCTGCTCTTTCTTTGCGCCTTCATTTTGCCTCACGGCCTCATCGAATTGCCGGTGGCGGCTATAGCCACCGCTTTTGCTTTACGCATCGGGGCCTCGCTGGTCTCGCCGCCCGCCGGCATGACCGTAGGCGAAAGTTTGCTCCTGACCATAGCCGATTTCTTCAAGGTTTACTTCTTCCTGGTTGTGCCCCTTCTTTTGATAGCCGCTTTCCTCGAAGCCAACCTTACGCCCCAGGTAGTGCTGTGGATTTACGGGACCTAAGACGATAGCTGCCTCCCCTAAACCTTAACCAAATCTTTACCTTTTCTCCACCCGGAACGTTACATTTTCGTGATATACTCATGTTAGGCTTGGAGGTACTGATGCTGGATATGCATTTTTGAATGAAAGGTGGAGATAATGCCTCAATTAACCATTTTAGGTTCGGCGGCAGCAATACCCGACGCTTCTCACGAAAATACCTATATGGTTCTGAGAGGGGAGCAATCCTCGATCTTGATCGATTGCGGAGGAAGCCCTTTGCAAAGGTTGCAGATAGCCGGGGTGGAGCTGGACAGTCTCCAGACCCTCATCGTGACTCACCACCATCCTGACCACATTTACGGCGTACCGGCCCTTTTTCTGGGACTATGGTTATCCGGTCGGCCGGGGCTGCGGGTGTTTGGCGCACCCGATTGTGTGGAAAGAATCCCCCCCATGATGGACCTGCTAGGGTGGCAAAAATGGCCCACCCCTTTCCCCGTCTCTTTTCATAAAGTGGAGATGAGGGAGGACTGTCCGGTTCTGGATTCAGACGAGTTTGAAATCACCGCCTCACCCGTTAAGCATTTGGTTCCTACCATCGCTCTGAGGGTCGTTTCCAGGAAAACGGGCGGCGTCCTGGTTTATTCCAGCGATACCGAACCGTGTGACAGCCTGTTCCGGCTGGCACGCGGGGCCGATATCCTCGTCCACGAAAGCACAGGCCCTTACCCCGGGCATTCGACCAGCGCCCAGGCCGGGATCATGGCTAGACGGTGCGGAGTGAAAAAACTGGTGCTCATTCATTTTCCAGTGTTAAACGGGGGTCCGAACAACATGGTAAAGGCTGCTGAGGCCGAATTCGACGGGCTGGTGGAGATAGCCAGCGACTTTGCCATCTATCCTTTCTGACTCGCTTTATTACTGACCGACTGCTCTGCTGGAGCGGTCGGTTTTTTTTGTTTGTCGCTTAGAATTCTCTTTCTATCATGTATTCTGCCCACAGAGAGAGAAGGTGGCTATACCTGGAAGCCGGCAACTCGCCGAGGTGGGCCAGAGCGTCTTCCAAATACGATCTGGCTAAGGCTCTGGTGTAGTCGATGCCTCCCAGAGAGCGGAGTAAATTTGTGGCTTCTTCTATATTGTTTTCTGTGGCCTGCTCATTACTGAGGATACTTATCAGACGGTCTTTTTGTCTGTCACTGGCGTTTTTGAAGGCGTAATACACTATCGTGGTCCGTTTGCCCTCTCGAATGTCCGAGCCAATCGACTTGCCAAGTAGCTCCTCATCTCCCACAATTCCGAGAATGTCATCTTGCAGTTGAAAAGCGGTGCCGCATTTGCTGGTAAAAGCGGAGATAGCTCTAACCAGTTTATGCTCTGGGTCGCAGACGTTGAGTCCGATCATCGCTCCGGCCTTGCCGGCGAATTCGTATAGAGCGCCCGTTTTCTTCCACAACATATCCACGATCAAATCTTCTCCGAGCGACTCTATGGGATGCTTCGAATATTGGATGTCCAGCATCTCCCCCTCAAGCAAGCTGCTTTGGACCCTCATACTCAGCTCCTCGATTAAATATAAAACCAGGTCTGGATCGATCCCCTGCTTACGGTGTAATTCGCACAGGAGGGAAGCAGCCCATCCTTGCTGAATATCTCCGGCCAGTATGGCCATGGAAAGGCCATAGTGTTGGGCTTCGCCTGGGCTGTAACGAAGCTCCCGTTCTGCCTTCTCTCTGAACTCTTGGTGAACGGTGGGATGGCCGCGTCGTTTTTTATCTCGGTCGATGACGTCGTCGTGCACCAACGTCCAGGTATGATACACCTCAATGGCAGCCGCCGCAGGCAAGGCCCTGGCTTCGTCTCCTCCCACCGCCCCGCACGAGAACAATAGCACCGCCGGACGCAGAGACTTGCCTCCTGATTTAATGTAACTGTATACTGCTTCCCGGATGTGAGCGGGCGAAAACCGCTGCCTATACTCCTCGGAGCACAGGTAACCGTATACCTGATCTCGTCTCTCCGCGATTTCTCTGATGAGGACCGATTTTTTACCTTCAGTTTCACTCTCAAAGATCAAAGGAGCGCTCCCTTCCCTCAAACAAATTCGGTACATTCCAAAACCTGGACCAAAAGGCCTCTGATAAAGCCACAGAGGGCACAGAGAACACAGAGAGTTTTTCCTCCTTCGTATTTGTCTTTTATAGCACTACGCGGGTTAAACCGTCCTTCAGGCGACGTTTGCCGAAGTTGATGATCAGGCCCACGCGCAGACCCGTCGCTTTTAGATAAGAGAGCACCTGAGCACGGAAAGCCTCGTGGAACTCAGATACAGCTTTCAATTCTACAACTACCTGTCCTTCTACTAGGAAATCCAAACGGTGCTCACCTACAACGGCTCCCTTGTAAACCACTTGGATCATCTTCTCTCGCTCAAAGGGAATCTGGCGCAGAGTAAACTCGCGGGCCAGGGCCTCCTGATAGACTGACTCCAGATAGCCCGGTCCCAACTGGGTGTGCACTTCAAGGGCTGCCTTGATGATCCGGTCAGTCAACTCTTTTTTAGGATATTGAACAGACGTTTCTTTGCTTTCCAGAAACCATCTCCGTGTCCTCTGTGTCCTCTGTGGCTGAGCCTTTGATGCGATTTAGAAACTAGATTTTTATAACAGGGGTGTCTTTAAGCTCTTGAAGGTTTCTGGCTCCGCTGCAAAACATGGCGATGCGCAATTCCTGCCCCACTCCCGTCAGGTGCTCCACCACGGCCTGGGCGGAGAGAGCGGCCAGCTTCAGCAGAGGGGTAGCCATACCCACCGCGTCGGCGCCCAGGGCAATGGCTTTGGCGGCCTCCACCCCGGTCCGGATCCCGCCGCTGGCGATGACAGTCACCTTTGGGGCGCCCTGTCTGACCAGGCGGATAGACTGGGCGGTAGGAATGCCCCAGGAGGCGAAGCTTTCTGCAATGTGGCGCAGCCTCTCGGTGGGAGCGCGGTGTTTCTCCACCTCACTCCACGACGTGCCCCCCGCCCCGGCCACGTCGATGGCCTGTACCCCCACCTCCACCAGCCGCCGGGCCACCGTCTCCGAAATGCCCCAGCCCACCTCTTTCACTATCACCGGCACGGGCAACTTCTGGCAGAGATCCTTGATCTTGGGCAGCAGTTCGCTGAAGTTGGTGTCGCCGTTATCCTGAAGACACTCTTGCAGAGGATTGAGGTGCAGAATGAGACCATCGGCCTGGATCATATCCACCGCCCGCTGGCACTCGCTCAGGCCATAGCCATAATTAAGCTGAACGGCCCCCAAATTAGCCAGGAGAAGGATATCGGGTGCCACGTCCCGCACCTGATAGGTAAAGGCCAGCCGCTCTTCATCTACAGCCGCCCGCTGAGAACCCATACTCATAGCCAGGCCCAGACTTTGAGCAGCCTGGGCCAGATGGCGATTGAGGCGTGCGGCTGCTTCTGTGCCCCCGGTCATGGCCGAAATGAGCAGCGGAGCGCGCCAGGTTTTGCCCAGCAGAGTCAAAGATAGATCGACCTCGGCCAGACTCATCTCGGGCAGGGCTTGATGGACAAGGCGATAGTTCTCCAGGCCGGTGGCGAGCCTCTTAAAGGAGACCTCTTCTTCCAGACAGATGCGAAGATGGTCGGACTTACGCTGAGAATGCATAGCGGTATTATATCACCTATAGCCCTGGAGAGCAAATGCTATTTTATTGTTGCGCTATCCCACGCGCCTCCTGGCCGCTCGATCTCGGCCCGACACCAACCCAGGTAGCGGGCCAGACCTTCCTCCAGGGTCACTCTGGCCTGGAAGCCCAGAACGTTCTTGCTCAAGCCAGGATCGGCCACACTTTCTCTTATATCTCCCGGCCGAGGAGGGCCGTACACTATCGTCTCGGCCGGCGCTCCTAACAGCAGAGCCAAATCTTTTATCGAGGTAGCCAGCCCGGTGCCTACGTTAAAGACCCTGCCCACTACCTCTTTGCCTCCGGTCGCGGCCAGCAGGTTGGCTCTGACCACGTCCTCCACGTACACAAAATCCCTGGTCTGAAGCCCATCGCCGTAGACAGTGGAGGTTTTCCCTTCCAGAAGGTTGCGGGCAAAGATGGAAATGACCCCGGAGTAGGGACTGTTGGCCTGCTGTCTGGGGCCATAGACGTTGAAGTAACGCAGGCACACCGTTTCCAAGCCGTACAGACTGTAGTACAGCCTGAAATAGCCATCGCCGGCCAATTTGCTGAGACCATAGGGAGAGAGCGGTTCGGTAGGGTGTTCTTCGGTTATGGGAGAGAAGCGAGGATGACCGTAAACGGCCGCCGAGGAACTGAATATTAAACGTCCCACCCCGCTCCGGCGCGCCGTTTCCAGGACGTTGAGCAGACCATCGATGTTCACCCTGGCGTCATGCCGGGGATCATCGACCGAAGCAGTCACCGACACGTTGGCCGCCGTATGGAAGACAAAATCAACTTCGGAAAACAGATCGTCCAGAGATTCGGTTATACTGAGGCGATGAAACTCTACCCCAAAACCTTCGATGTTTTTCAAATCGGGGCCGGAAAGGTCATCGATGACTATCACCTCATTGTCCTTCCAAAGAGCCTCGACGAGATGAGAGCCGATGAAACCACAGCCTCCGGTTACAACAATGCGTTTGCCTTCTAACATGACTTTGGATCCTACCCCTCAAATAGTGTTTGAGCCTTGCTTTCCCGACAATCCGCCGCTTTCACGTACCCTGGAAAGTGAGCACCACCCCGATGGTTTTGAGCAAAATGAGCAGATCGAGGTACGGCGATTGGTGTTTGATGTAATAAAGGTCGTATTGCAATTTGACCAGAGACCCCTCTACAGAACTGCCATAAGGGTAATTGATCTGCGCCCAGCCGGTCAGACCGGGCCGCACGGCCAGACGGGTGCGGTAAAACGGAATCTGCTCCTGCAACTGGGCCACAAACTCAGGCCGTTCGGGCCGGGGCCCAATGAAGCTCATCTGCCCCCTGAGGATGTTGAGCAGTTGGGGCAGTTCATCCAACCTGGTGCGGCGTAGGAAACGACCCACGCCAGTAACGCGGCGGTCATTCTCGTCCGCCCAACGGGCCTGACCATCATCCTCCGCCCCACAGACCATCGACCTGATCTTGATCAGGCGAAAAATAAGGCCCGCCTTGCCCACCCGCTCCTGATAGTAGAAGATTGGGCCGCGAGAGTCCAGGTAGACGGCCAGGGCAATGAACGGCAGCAGCAGCGCCAGAAAGAGAAGACCAATAAGGGACAGAACGATATCCAGCAGCCGCTTGAACGACTGGAAAAGGCTGACGGTCGAGGTGCCGCCCAAAGGCAAAAGAACCGACCAGTTCTTGCCTATGTGCTCCACCGGCAGGCGTCCGGTCATCTGTTCGTAGAGAAGGGACATAGGGGTAACCTGGATGCCCTGCTCGTGACAATCCATGATGGCCTGGAAAAGCCCTCCGTCCACGCCGTCGGTGATAGCCAGGATTATCTCCGAAACCCCGGTCTGCTCTACCAGAGCACCGAGAGCGTGACGGTTGCCGATGACCGGTATATCCTCGATGGTTTGCCCCTGTTTGCGGGGGTCATCGTCAATGTAGCCCACAATCTGATAATCGGTCTGGAGAGCGCCTTTCAGAACCTGGGCAATAGTTTGCCCCGCCCAACCGGCGCCTACAATGATGGCTTTGCGCCGCAAACTGGGCCTACTGAGGATCAGGACATATAGCGCCCGCCACAAAAATAAGAGAGGAAAAGCCAGGGCCGCAAAAAAAACAATCATGTGACGGGGCAGGGTAATCGGAGGAGCGAAGAAGTAGGCGATCAGATAGAGCAACAACATCTCGGCCAGCACCTTCAAAAGAGCGAAGATGCTGTTCAGAGTGTTAGAGGCCACCCTCGGATCGTAACAATCGTTGACCGAGGCCAGCACGATATAGAGCAGGCTGACGCCCAGAAACCAGTAAAAGCGGGAGAAGAAGAAATTGGTAGAAACAGGCCAGCCCGAACGTTGCGCCCCAATCCAAAAGGCAACGTAGGCCGAGCTGTTGATCAGCAGAATATCGATTACGAACAAGAGCGCTCTTCTCTGCGGAAGGGTGGGCTGTAATTTAGACCTTATCTCCATCCTTGTTCCCATCTTTGTCTGGACGCCCATCCGTCCAGGACTGCGCTATAGATATCCTCCAATCTGGAGACGATGTTATCCCAATCGTGTTCTCGCTCCACCAGTTCCCGTCCGTTAGCGGCAAGGGCGTTCCGCAGGGCTACGTTTTCCATCAGCTCTACGACCCTGGCCGCGAACTCCCCAGGCTCGTCGGCGATCAGGACGTCTCGACCACCTTGCACTCTCAAGCCCGCGCACCCCTGCGAAGTGGACACCACCGGCACCCCCAAAGCCAAAGACTCAATGACCTTGAACGGCGTCCCCGCCCCAAAGCGGACAGGACATATCGCCACCGCGCTGCGCAGATAATAGCTCCTGACATCTTCCACCAAACCGGTGACCATCACGTTGGGGTCTCTAGCCAGGGCCCTCACCTTGCCCGGCGGTCTCTGCCCCACGACGTAAAGCTTTACATCCGGGACTCGCTCTTTGATGTAGGAAAATATATGGTGATAAAAATACAGAATCCCGTCGGTGTTAGGGAAGTAGCTCATGTTGCCTGTATAGATTATGGAATGCGGTTCGGGAGCGACGGTAGAGGGCCTGAAATAGCTCAAGTCCACGCCGTTGGGAACGATGTCCAGCCTGGCCCCAGGCACCGCCTCTGCCAGAGCCTTTTTGTCGATCTCGGAACAGACCAGACAGCGATCAAAGCGAGCCAATATCCGCTCGTAAGCCCTCATCCTCGACCACTCCACAAACAGCAAAAGCTTTTCGAGGGGGTTTCTGGTGATGTCCAGGAAGGTCTTCAGATACAAGGATATAGCATCCGTCAGGTCCAGGATGGTGGGCACAACCCCGACGTTCTCCACCACGTAGTGAGCCATCCGTATCAGGTAAGCGTGAACGATGTCAAACTTTTCCGCCGCCAGCATCTCCTCAAATCTGGCCCTCATCTCTGGCGAGTAGAAATAAGCCACCTGAAAAGGAACAGCAGAAGGTATATTCCACCCACAGTTTAGATAAGAACGGCTGGTGGGCAGCAGAACCACCTGCAAGTCCCGACAATACTGGCTCAAGGCCGGTATATATTCACGCTCGCTTTGGCGCTGGATGAAGGACAACAAAGAAATGGAATGTCGGCGGGAGAGAATCTTGATGGTGTTATACATCCTCAACTTATCTCCCCGGTAAGGGGGGTAAGGCAGTCTGGGAGTGACAAACAATATATTCATAATCAGGAAGAACGCCCTCCTGAGAAATTGTAGCACACTCCTGACCAGGTGTCAATGACCTGCCCTGGTCGCCACTTTGTCCCCCCAAAGCCAGCAACCCTGATGGCAACCGCCGCCCAAAGTGACTTGCTTTTTGACTAAAGCGGAAAAATCGGTTATACTTTCGCTGGACTTTGTGACCGGAATGTGGTAAACTAAAACAGCCGCGAAAAAAGATATGTATCGAGTTCTGACTATTAATCCTGGTTCTACCTCCACCAAGATAGCCGTTTACGACCAGGAAACGCCCGTCCTGGAACAGAACTTGCACCATGAGAGGGAGGTATTGGCTCGTTATCCCCACATAGCCGACCAGCACGCTTTTCGACGCCAGGCCGTCTCAGGTTGTCTGGAGGAAGCTGGCGTGCTCCTGACCTCTCTGGACGCGGTGGCCGGACGAGGAGGCATCCTGCGGCCTCTGGCGAGCGGCACCTACCGGGTGAACGGGCGGATGTTGGCCGATCTGCGCGCCCCTTCTGGGAGAGAGCACGCTTCTAACCTGGGAGCGATCATCGCCCACGAGATTGCTCAGCGTTGCGATATTCCGGCCTTCATCGTTGACCCTGTCTCGGTCGATGAGTTCGACGATATAGCCCGTATTTCGGGCCTGCCTGAGATCGAGCGTAGAAGTCTATCACATGCCCTCAACCTCAAAGCGGCCGCCCGTAAGGCAGCCAGGGACCTGGGCCGCGCCTATCAAGATATCAACCTGATAGTGGTGCACCTGGGCGGAGGCATCTCCGTCAGTCCCCATCGACGAGGACGGATGGTAGACGTCAATCAGGCTTTGGACGGCACCGGTCCCTTCTCCCCAGAACGGGCCGGCGGGCTGCCTGTAGGCGACGTGATACGGATGTGTTATTCCGGCCAGTACACCTACCAGCAGATGTCTAGAAAGATCGTCGGCCAGGGGGGACTGGTGGCCCATCTGGGCACCAATAATGCCACCGAGGTAGAGAAACGCATCACCCAGGGAGATAAACAGGCGGGCCTTATCTACGAAGCTATGGCCTATCAAATCGCCAAGGAGATTGGCCTCATGGCTACAGTGCTCAAAGGCCAGGTAGAGGCCATTGTCCTGACCGGTGGTCTGGCTCATTCTGAGATGTTGGTGGGCTGGATCAAGGAACGGGTGCAGTGGATCGCTCCCCTGTTGGTTTACCCCGGTCAAGATGAGATGCTGGCTATGGCGCAGGGTGTGCTCAGAGTGTTGCAGGGCGAAGAAGAAGCGCGGGAGTACTGATCACCCTCTTAATCCCCAGGAGAGCTATCCCTACCAAGAGGGGCTGATTTTTTTGCGTCAATTAAGGAGGCTTTCCAAAAGTGGCTGATAAAGGGAAGAAAATTCTTTGCATCGAGGATAATCCAGAGATGATCGATCTGGTCGATCTTATCCTGACGCGCCGCGGCTACCAGGTCATCGGGGCGGTGGGAGGGCAACAAGGAATAGAAGCCATCCAGCGGGAAAAACCGGATCTGATCCTGCTGGATTTGATGATGCCCGAAGTAGACGGCAGCGACGTTTTCCATTGGATGCAGAAAAATTCAGAATCGCAGCACATCCCCGTAGTGGTGGTTACGGCTAAAACTGCTCCCATTGATAGGGTGCTGTGGCTCAACGTGGCTAAAGTAGATGGTTTCGTAACCAAGCCCTTTGGGCCCAAAGAGTTGGAGGAAATAGTGGAGAAGGTTCTCCGCGAGAGGAGCCATGGGAAAGGCCAGGGAAGGAGAACGTTGAGATGACTGAAAGAAATGAGACCAGGAAAAAGAAAGTCCTCTGCATTGAGGACGAGCCAGAAATGATCGACCTGGTAAAGCTTATTCTAGAGAGAAAAGGGTTTCAGGTGGTGGGAGCGGTAGGCGGTCGTGAGGGGTTGAAAAGTATTCGTCGGGAGAAGCCGGACCTGGTTCTTTTAGATTTGATGATGCCCGACGTGGATGGCTGGGAAGTATACCGCCAGATGAGAGCCGAAGAAGCTCTGAAAGACATCCCCGTCATCGTGGTCACGGCTAAGGCCCACAACATCGACAAAGTGCTGGGCCTGCGCATCGTCAAAGTGAACGATTACCTTACCAAGCCTTTCGGCCCTCAAGAGTTGCTCAACAGTATCGAGAAAGTTTTGAGCGCCAGAGGATAAATTCAGGGCGGCCCACCCTGTACAAAGGGCTGGCATTATGATATAATGAAAACAGACAGTCTAAAGCGACCCGGCTGTTCTGTTTTAGCAGGATCGGGGCGAGCTGTAAAAGCTTGCTCTCTGATCAGGGAGGATATTAAAAAGTCTTTTTCGCTCGCAGGACTTCCAGGAACAGGAAGAGAACTGGCCGATATAGCCAGAGAAGGTCTTTCGGACAGAGTCTCCGATTCATCGGCTCCCCCCGGGAACGATGAACGATAAGGTGAGGGGAGCAATCCCCTCGCCCGCCAGTGCGCAAAGGAGGCAGCCGGCCGCTCAGAGCGGTGAGTTTGCCTCTTTTTTTAATAATAAGGCGAAGGGGGTGATATTCAGTAAGATATCCAACCATTAAGTTGTTAAATCATAATCAATAATGAAATAAGGAGATATAAGGATGAGCAAGATTATACGTGTCAACATGACAGACCAGACGGTCAGTTACCAGGACGTACCCGAAAAATACAGACACCTGGGCGGCCGGGGGCTGACCTCGGCTATTGTCTGCGATGAAGTGCCGCCCGACTGCCACCCGCTAGGGCCTAACAACAAGCTGGTTATTGCCCCTGGCACCGTGTCGGGCACGGCGGCTCCCACTTCGGGCCGCACCTCTTTCGGGGCCAAGAGTCCCCTGACTGGCACTATCAAGGAAAGCAATGCCGGCGGCCTCTCCTCCCAGAAACTGGCTCGCCTGGGCCTCAAGGCCATTGTGGTCGAGGGCGCTCCCAAGACAACGGGTGAGCTGCTCACCCTCAAGATCAACAAGGATGGGGCCAAGCTCCTGCCTGCCGATGACATCGCAGGCAAAGGAATGTACGAGGTGGACGAGATTCTGGCCGAAAAACACGGGGCCAAAGTGGGCATCATCGGCATCGGCCCGGCCGGGGAGATGCTTCTGTCTAACTCTGGAATCTCGGTCAACGATCCCGAAAACCGCCCCGGTCGCTACGCCGGGCGGGGCGGCCTGGGGGCGGTCATGGCTGCCAAAGGGTTGAAGGCCATCGTTATCGACGACCAGGGAGGCCCCGGCGTGGAAATCGCCAACAAAGGGCTGTTCGACGAGGGCCGCAAGAAGCTGACCGATGCTCTGCGTAGCCACGACATCACCAAGCCCGGCGGCGCCCTCAACACCTACGGCACGGCCGTGCTGATCAACGTCATAAACGAGGCCGGCGGGCTGCCCACCCGCAATTTCAGCGAGGGGCGGTTTGAGGGGGCGGCCAAGATCGCCGGGGAGGCCATCCACGAAATCTGCAAGGAGCGGGGCGGCGAGGCCATGACCGGGCACGGTTGTCATCCGGGCTGCATCATCCAATGCTCCAACATCTGGGGTCGGCCCGAGGACGGCAGCCACCACGTTTCGGTCATCGAGTACGAATCCGACTGGGCCTTTGGAGCCAACTGCGGCATCGACGACCTGGACGTCATCGCCGAACTGGTCTATTTGTGCAACGACTTCGGCATGGATACCATCGAAGCCGGGTGTACCATCGCTGTGGCTATGGAGGGTGGCCTGCTGGAGTTCGGCGACGGCCCTGGGGCCATCAAGTTGCTTGAGGAAGTGGGCAAGGGCACGCCGCTGGGCCGCATCATCGGCAGCGGCACGGAAACTACTGCCAGGGCGCTGGGCGTCAGCCGCTCGCCGACGGTCAAGGGGCAGTCCATGCCCGCCTACGAGCCGCGTGCCATAAAAGGCATCGGGGTTACTTACGCCACCAGCACGATGGGCGCCGACCACACCTCCGGTTACACCATCGCGCCCGAAATCCTGGGCGTCAGCGGCAAGCTCGATCCCCTTTCTGCCGACAAGGCTGAGGTTTCGCGCAACCTTCAGGCCGCCACCGCTCTGGTGGACAGCAGCGGGCACTGCCTGTTCATCGCCTTCGCCATCCTGGACATCCCCGAGGGCTTGCAGGGCATGATCGACGAGTGCAACGGCGTGCTGGGCCTGGATTGGAGCATCGAGGATTGGGTCACAAAAGTGGGTCAGGAAACCATCAAGCGGGAACGAGCTTTCAACGAGGCGGCGGGCTTCACCACCGCCCACGACCGCCTGCCCGAATTCATGGAGCTGGAGCCACTTCCGCCCCACAACACCGTCTGGGACGTGCCGGACGAAGCCCTGGACAGCGTGTACAAGTTCTAGCCCAGTAAAGTAGTGACGACTTAAGTCGTTACTACAGGGTGGTTGGCAAAGCCGAGGCCCGGTCAAACGACCGGGTCTCGCTCTTTTTGGAAATAACCCGTACCAATCCGTGAAATCCGTGTTGGCTGGTTTCACAGTAGTGCTGCCAGGCCCCCGATAGAACCATTTGACCCATGCATTGAGGTGGAGTATAATACGGCAGAGGTAGATGAAAACTCCCAAACTCAAACGAATCGTTTTGATCGCCAGGCTGGCCCTGGCCGTTGGGGCGCTGATCGTGGCCGGGATGCCGCCCGGCCCCATCGTCACTCCAGGCCCACAGCAGCAGGTGGTGAGCATCAATCCCAAGATGGGCGTCCACACCCGTCTGACCGATGAGGTGGAGGAGTGGAAGATCAAGCGCACCCTGGAGATGGCGCGGGAGATGGGCGCTTCCTGGATCGTCGAATATTTCCCCTGGGCCTATTACGAGCTGCAGAAAGGGCGATTTGACTGGGGCCACCCTGACATGGTGGTGGACCACGCCTGCACTCAGGGCTTGACGGTCATTGCTCGCCTGGGCTACGTCCCCAGGTGGGCCAGACCCAAAGAAAGCATCGAGCTTTACCTGGACGAAGAACACTACGACGACTTTGGCGATTACGTCTACGCCTTCGTCTCCCACTTCAAGGGCAGAGTAAAATACATCGTCATCTGGAACGAGCCTAACATCAGCCACGAATGGGGCTACCGGCCCGTAGACGCGGCAGGTTACACCGCCTTGCTCAAGGTGGCCTACCTCCGGGCCAAAGAAGCCGACCCTGAGGTCCACGTCCTGGCCGGGGCTTTGGCCCCCACTCTGGCCCCCGAGGGCAGCGAGTGGGGCATGGACGACCTGACTTTCTTGCAGAGGATGTACGAAGCCGGAGCAAAGGACTACTTTGACCTCCTGGCGATCCACGCCTACGGCTGGAAATTCCCGCTTGACGACCCTCCGGCCAGGGACAAGGTGAACTTTGCCAGGGCGGAGTTGATCCGGGAGGTGATGGTCCGCCACGGAGACGCCGCTAAGCCCTGCATCATCACCGAAGGAGGCTGGAACGATCATCCCCGCTGGACCAAGGCGGTGCGACCGGCGCAGCGCATCCAGTATACCATCGGGGCCTACCAGAAGGCCCTGGAGGAATGGGATTGGTGTCAGGCGGTGGTCGTCTGGGCTTTTCGGTTTCCCTGGCCGGCCCGCACCTATCAGGATTATTACACCTTCGTGACCGTCGATTTTGCGCCCAAACCGATCTACCTGGAGGCGCAGCGGTACGCGCGGGGAGAGCAAACACGGATTAGCCACGTATGGTAGTTAGCAGACGTTATTATTACATCCTGGCCTGTATGGTTGTCGTTCTGATTCTGGCTGCTCTGGCGGCCTGGATGCTGTGGGGAAGGCGAGAGAAGGAAGACCGGACCCTGGAAAGGATTCGGCTCAGCGGGGTGATGCGCGTCGGGCTGGACCCCAGCTATCCGCCCTTCGAGAACATGGACGACGCCAGCGGCCAGCTTTTCGGGTACGATATAGACCTGGCACAAGAGATCGGGGAGCGGCTGGAAGTCGAGGTAGAGTTTGTGGTGGTCGGCTTTGACGGCCTGTACGACGCCCTACGCGCCGACAAGTTTGACGCCATCGTCTCCGGCCTGCCCTACGATCCCCTGCTGACCCAGGACGTGCGTTATACCACCTCTTATTTCAACGCCGGCCAAATGCTGGTGGTCAGGGAGGACGAGAACGGGATAGAGAGCGTGGACGACCTGGCCCACAAGAGCCTGGCGGTCGAATTAGGCTCGGATGGGGACCTGGAGGGCAGGCAACTCACGAAACGCCTGGAAGGGCTGAGCCTGCAACCTCTGCCCACCCCGCTGGACGCCCTGTGGGCGCTCAAAAACGGGCAGGCCGACGCCGCCCTGGTCGATGCCATCTCCGCCTGCCATTTCATCAAGTACGAGGGGGAGGTGCGCCTTGTCGGAGAGCCGGTGGTCGATGGCTCATACGTGATAGCTGTGCGCTACAATAGCGTGGCCCTCTGGTCGGCTCTCAACCAGGTCTTACAGGACATGAGAGAGGACGGCACCCTGGACGCCCTGCGAGATAAATGGCTATAGCCACAGAGAGCACAGAGTTCCCAGAGGGAAAAACCTTCTTTCTCTGAGTTCTCCGTGTCCTCTGTGGCTTTAAGGTAAACGAGGATAATGATATGCCCATTATAGTTCTGCCGGACGAAGTAGCGATCAAGATCGCCGCCGGAGAGGTGGTGGAGCGGCCCGCTTCGGTGGTCAAAGAACTGGTCGAAAATGCCATCGACGCCGGGGCCAAGACCATCAAGATGGAGATGCGTCAGGGCGGGCGGCAGACGATGCGCGTGGCCGACGATGGAGCAGGCATCCCGGCCGCCGAGGTGGAGCTGGCCTTTGCCCGCCACTCCACCAGCAAATTGAGCCGCGCCGCCGACCTGGATCACATCGCCACCCTCGGCTTTCGAGGAGAGGCGTTAGCCAGCATCGCCGCCGTAGCGCGGGTGACGATACTGACCCGCACCCAGGGTGAGGATAAAGGCACGCTGATGCGGCTGGAGGGCGGGAAGGTGGTCAGGCGCGAGAGCCAGGGCGCGCCCCAGGGCACGATAGTCACGGTGGAGAACCTGTTCTACAACGTCCCGGCGCGGCTGAAATTTCTACGCCAGGCCGTCACCGAAGCCGGCCACATCGCTGACCTGGTCACTCATTACGCCCTGGCCTATCCTCACCTCCGTTTCCAGTTGATTAAGGATGGCCGTCTGAGCTTCCAATCGACGGGGAGCGGCGAGCTGCTGGACGTGTTGATCCAGGTCTATGGCCTGGAGATCGCCCAACAGATGCTCCAGGTAGCGAGCGACCAGCAACCTGGCGTTCAGGTCGAGGGCTACGTCAGCCCTCCCGCCCTGCATCGGTCTGGCCGGGGGTATCTGACCTTCTTCGTCAATCGGCGCCGGGTGCAGGACCGCCTGTTGGGCAAGGCCGTGCTGGAGGCTTATCACACCCTGCTGCCCAAAGACCGTTACCCTCTGGTCATCCTCAACGTGGGAGTGGACTGCGATCAGGTCGACGTCAACGTCCATCCCACCAAAAGCGAAATACGCTTTCTCAAACCGAACGACGTTTTCAGCGCCGTGCAACGGACCGTGCGGCGCGCCCTGACCGAAGGGACACCCATCCCCATGGTCTCCGTCCCCAGAGCCAGGCCCGAAACGACCCGCTTCAGGGACTTCGAGAGAGGGCCTAAATCGCCAGGGGGGCAATTGGCTCTGGAGTTACAGCGTACAGCCGACCTCCCTGCTCCCCAGGCCCTCCCCACGAAGCTGCCCATGCTGCGCGTCCTGGGCCAGATTTGGCAGACCTACATCACCGCCGAAGGGCCGGACGGCCTGTACCTTATCGATCAGCACGCCGCCCACGAACGAGTGCTTTACGAGAGGCTCAAAGCCGAGAGAGCCAGGCGAGAGGTGTCCAACCAGCAACTCCTGACCCCGCTGACCCTCGATCTTCCTCCCCGCCAGGCGGCCATTCTCTCTTCCCGGCTGGAGGAGTTGGCCGAGCTTGGCTTCGAGATCGAGCCTTTCGGGGGGGAGACCTTCCTGGTGCGCGCCGTGCCGGCCATGCTGGTGGAGGGCGACATCGCCCAGACGGTGGCCGACATTGTCGATGAACTGGCCGAGGGAGGCCAGGTGGAAGCCCTTGAGGAAAAGGCTCTGATTACCCTGGTCTGCCACAGCGCGGTGCGGGCCGGAAAAGTCCTGGCCCTGGAAGAAATGCGAGACCTGATCCGACAACTGGAAGAGACCGACCAGCCCCGCACCTGTCCGCATGGCCGTCCGACCATGATCCACCTCAGCGCCGACAATCTGGCCCGCCAGTTTGGCCGCCGCTAGGAGAGGAGGCAGATGGCCGCCCGGCGAGTATGACAAATTCAGCAAAACATGGTACAATGTCTCACGATCCACTCATTCTTAAGGCAATTTTTGAAATTGCCGCTCCACCCATTTTATAAAAATCTGCGGCGCGCAGGAAAGGAGAATTTGAGATGTACGAATATCTGACGGCTGTAATTGGCTACCCGGACACCACCAACCCACACATCAAGGCGATTAATGGGGAGGAAGAACTGGACGACTGGGACGATATTCCTCTCCACGAGGGACTGGAGGCGCTCGGCGAAGATGGCTGGGAACTGGCCGCCATCCACTGGTCTCCCCACAAACAAGATGTAGACCCTATCTACATTTTCAAGCGCGCTATGAGCGCGGTTGGGCTTGGAGACAGGGACGCGCCCAAAGCCGAAAAGCAGAGAGGCCAGAAGCTTTTCGGCAAACGCCAGGAAAAACCAGCCCCCAAAGAGGGCAAGTACCGGCGTTAGCAGCCGTTGGCAGTCTTCTTGCTCGCCTTGAGGCGGCTGCCGGTCCAGTCTTGAGCCGCAGAGGTCGCTGAGAGCGCCGAGAACAGCAAACGTTCGTTGTTGAAATCTCAGCGAACTCTGTGCCCTCTGCGGCGAGAGAATACATCAGCACGGCTGAGGGAGACTGCCTGTCCATTCGATAGTAGCAAAAAAAAGGAGGATAAATATGGTTGGTTCAAAGATGCATAAGTTTTTAATTTTCTTCCTGCTGGCTGTACTGGTGCTGGTGCCCGCCTGTGGGAGGAAAGCATCACCGACGCCTTCACGGTGGGATGAGGCGCAGACGGAAAGCAGCGAGGGGCAGGCCACGCCTCTTGCCAAAGTTTTGCCCGGCAGCGCCTTCAATAAATTCTTTCCCAAGTCAGGCAAAGGCTTCGACATTGTATACACCCAGGAGAAGGAAGGGTTTGCCGAAGCTAAATTGAAAAAGGATGGCACGGAGATCGCCACGCTCGCCATCTCCGATACCGCCAACAATCCCAGCGCGGCGGAGAAGTATCAGGACAGCAAGGAGACCCTGGCCGGCTATCCGGTAGCGGAGATTGGCAGTGAGGGCACAGGCATCCTGGTGGCTGACCGCTTCCAGGTTCAAGTGCGCTCCAAGGCCAAAGATTTTGAGCAGGGTGATCGCCAATTTTGGATCCAGGAATTTGACCTCGACGGCCTTGCCAAACTCAAGTAAGGCGCCAGAGGCCGCCTGCCTGGCCCTACCTGGCGATAATCGTACCTTTAAGAAAGGAGTTCCTCATGGGTAAAAAAGCGAAACCTATTTATGAGCTGGTTGACGAATTGCCGACCGACAACCTGACCACGAAGGTTCTGGGCGCGCTGGACTTTGTAGCCCCCGGCCAGTGGCAAAACCTGGTGGGCTTTGAAAACACTATTCGGGCCGTCTCCGGCGAGACCGACCAGGAGTGGATTCAGAAGATCGGGGAGCGGGCCATCCAGCTTTACAACGACAAATCGCAGGGTTATCAACGCGCCCTGTGGCTCTACCAGACCGTTGACAACGTGGATGACGTGCTGGCTAAAACGGCCCTGGCTCACAAAGTGGGCGAGAAAATCAGCTTCCTGTCCTTACTGAGCAAAATTACCCCTAAAGCCGACACGCTGCAAATCCTGGATTTGAGCTTGAAGCTGGTGGCTGAGCTTGCGGCTTTCTGCCTGATCAACGGCATTCCGGGGGACAGCATCGGCGATTTCGTGAAGGCTCTGGCGGACTATAGCGGGGAGTCGCTCATACGGATGGCGGCCCTATTGTCCCTCGACGGGCTTATTCCCCTGGGCCCCGATTTCATCGGCGCAGTGGCTTCCACCCTGGACCGCATGAAGCCGCGAGAATTAGAAGAAAATGACATGTTTCAGAAAATCCGCGAAGACATCCCTGGCGACGACTCTTCCAGTAAACTGGGCTTCATCACCGAAAGCTTTGGCTCGGTGAGCGGCTGGATGGGTAATCTCATTGAGGATCGCGGTGTGACTCAAGAGAAGGTGGCCGACGCCCTCAGCAGCTTTGCGGAGTTCTCCGATAGCAAGCTGGATTACGTGGCCGCCCTGCTGGATATCACCACTAACTACTACGAACATACTGGTACCCAAAGCCTGGCGCGGCGCTTGATCGAACGGGCGGTTAATGAAATATAAGGGCAAGGTCAACCCGTTCTATCCGAATGGTCGTCGGCAGGGCGCTTCCGCAAGAGAAGGGACGCAGGGATATGCGGGCAGTTGACATCATCGCCAGGAAGCGAGACGGCCAGGAATTGAGCGCGGAAGAGATCGACTTTTTCATCCAGGGCTACGCCAGGGGCGACCTCCCCGATTACCAGGCCGCCGCCTGGCTGATGGCCGTTTACCTGCGGGGCATGAACGAGCGCGAGACAGTCGATCTGACCGTTTCCATGGCGCATTCCGGGCAGATACTCAACCTGAAGGACATAGCGCCCCTGGTGGTGGACAAGCACTCCACCGGCGGGGTGGGGGACAAGACTACCCTGGTAGTGGCTCCCCTGGTGGCGGCTACGGGCCAGCCGGTGGGCAAGATGTCGGGGCGGGCGTTGGGCTTTTCCGGGGGGACGCTGGACAAGCTGGAGTCCATCCGGGGCTATCGGGCGGAGCTAAGCGTGGAGGAGTTCAAGGCCAACCTGAAGGAGCACGGCATCGTGGTGGCCGGACAGACAGCCGAGCTGGCGCCCGCCGATGGCAAGCTCTACGCCCTGCGCGACGTGACGGGCACCGTACCCTGCCTGCCGCTCATCGCCAGCTCGATCATGAGCAAGAAAATCGCGGCCGGAGCAGACGCCATCGTCCTGGACGTTAAGGTAGGGCGTGGGGCCTTCGTGAAGACGGAAAGTGAGGCTCTGGCTCTGGCCCAGATCATGGTCAACATTGGGCGAAGCGTGGGACGGCGAGTGGCGGCCATCATCTCCGACATGAACCAACCCCTGGGCCAGGCGGTGGGCAATGCCCTGGAGGTCCGCGAAGCGATAGACACCCTGAAGGGCCAGGGGCCAGCCGATTTCCTGGAGCATTGCCTGACGGTGGCCGGACAGATGTTGCTCCTGGCCGGGCGGGCGCAGGACGCCGCCGCAGCCCGAAAGCTGTTGCGCCAAACTTTGGAGTCTGGACGGGCGCGGACCAAATTCGAGGAGTGGATCGTCAGCCAGGGCGGAGAGGGGGCCATGGGGCGAGACCCTGACCTGTTGCCCCAGGCGTCCATTGTTCGTCCGCTGGAGGCCACCTGCTCTGGCTACGTAGCCAGCATCGATGCCATGAATATCGGGCTGACGGCCATGCATCTGGGAGCGGGGCGGCCAATGAAGAAAGCGCCCATCGACCACGCGGTGGGCCTGGTCCTACATAAAAAAATTGGCGACCGGGTTGAGGAAGGGGAACCCCTGTTGACCCTGCACGCCAACGGCGAAGAAGCCTTCGAGCAGGCCAGGAAACGAGCGCTGGCGGCCTATACCTGCTCCCAAAAGCCCCCCGCCGTTCCGTCTTTGATCCATAAGATAATTTCCGGGGAATAATACAGGCCCCTGGAAAACCTGGCGTCCTCCTGGCTGAGTGAAAAGAACCCCACAAACGAAAAAGGGCCGACTGCCGGTCGGCCCTCTCTGATTTTCGCGGCCATTCGTGGCCTGCGCGCTGGTCTCAAGCGATCTGGAGAGCCTCCCTGGTGATACGTTGGATCTCCTCGATGGGGAAAGGCTTGATCAGATAACCGTAAACTCTCAGGCGGCGGGCCTCGGCTTCCAGTTCACAGGAGCTATAGGCCGTCATCAGCACGACCCGGGCCTCCGGCGTCAAGGCTTTGATGGCGCTCGTCAATCGCAGGCCCCCCATGTCCTTGAGCTTGGTGTCCGTGATGACCAGATCAAAGGGTTTCTCTCTGATCCTGGCTAAAGCCTCTCGTCCTGTCTGGGCGGTCAGGATTTCGTATCCCTGCCCCAGACTTTTGAGGCTTTGCTGCAAGAGAAAAGCCAGTCTTTTTTCGTCATCAACAACCAGAATGCGCTTGTACATTACCCTTTCCTCCAGGTTTTCGTACTCACCTTAGTATAGCACGAAAATTTTCCCTCCAGAGTAAAGAAAGGGTGAAGAAAGCGTTAAGATTGTGTTAAGGTTGGGTCGTTGCTATTCATTCCTCCTCTGCTGAAGGCTGGACCAGCATGTAGCCTACTCCGCGCACGTTCACAATATATTTAGGGTCGGACGGGTCCGGTTCAAGTTTTTGTCGCAGATGGCTGATGTGAGTTTTGATGATCATGCGGGCTTCCTGCTCGTAGCAATCATAACCTTGCACCCTGCTCACCAGGGTCTCGCAGGTAAGCACGTTGCCAGCCTCCCGGGCCAGACAGGACAGTACGGCGAACTCAGTAGGGGTCAGACTGACCTGACGTCCAGCCATCGTAATGGCGTGTTTACGAAAATCGATAACCAGTCCGCCCACCGTCAGGATATCTTCGTCTTCGGCGGTCTCCTCCTCGGTGTCTCCCGGTCCGCCCACCCCTTCCTCGATATCGACGGCGCTCAACTCGCGCACCCCCTGCTCTATGCGGCTCAAAAGTTCCCGGCGTCTGGCCTCTCGCCAGCGGGCATCGAGGCCCTTTCTGACGCTGAGCTTGAGCACATCAGGCTCACAGGGCTTGAGCAGATAATCGTGGGCCCCCTGGCGCAAAGCACCCAGCGCTGATTCCAGGGTAGCATACCCGGTCAGCATGATGATCACTGTGGTCGGCCACAGTCGTTTGACCTCTTCCATGACCCTCAACCCGTCCATGCCCGTCAGCTTGAGGTCCAGCAAAGCGAGGTCAACGACCATGTCCCTCATTGTCTGTAGGGCTTCTTCGCCGCTCTCCACGGCCACAACTTCATACCCTTCCCGCGATAATACGTCTCTAAGGGTGTTACGCACGGATTTATCATCGTCAACTACCAGGATCCTCGCTTGATTAAACATCGCTGTCACCTCGCTGCTACCCCCTTTTCTTCAAAGGGCACCATTTATCCGGTCTGCACCACGGGCAAATTTACCAGAAAGGTTGTCCCCTGTCCCACTTCGCTCTTGACCTTCACCTGACCACCGTGTCTTTCGATGATATCGTAGCTGATAGATAATCCCAGCCCTGTGCCTTTGGTTTTGGTGGTCTGAAAAGGCTCGAAGAGGTTGTCCATTAATTCTGGGGCGATGCCCACCCCCGTATCGGTGAACTCGATCTGGACAAAGGTTTCTTCTTTTTCTCCTCCAATGGTCTCCACGCTGGAACGCACAGAGCGCGTGGCTACGTACAATTCTCCGCCCTCAGGCATGGCTTCCAGGGCATTCAGGATCATGTTGAAGAAAACCTGCTTCAGATGGTCGGCGGTAGCCATGATCAACGGTAAGTTAGGAGCCAGGTTGGTGTTGGCTGTGACCTGGCTCTGTTGCACCCGCTTGCTCATCAAAGTCAAGACGTTTTTCAGCAGGCCGTTCACCTCGGTAGGCTTGCGGTCTCCCTGCGAGGGACGATAGAAATCGACCATGCGGCCCACGATCTTCGAGATGCGGTCCAACTCTTCACGGGCGATATCGAGATATTGTTTGTCAGGATCGTCGCTCCCGATCCCATCGGCCACCAGGTAGATGCAACTCTGCACCGCCTGGAGAGGGTTATTGATCTCATGGGCGATAGAGGCCGCCAGCTTGCCTGTGGCGGCCAGCTTGGCGCTCTGCACCAGTTGGGCCTGAGACCTGGCTAATTCCTCGGCAAAACCTTTGATCTCGGCATAGAGCCGGGCATTATCGATAGCCATAGCCAGAGAGGTGGCAATGGAGCTTAAAAGGGCCACATCCTCCTCTGTGAAGCGGCCTTCCAGCTTGTTGACCACTTCGATGGCCCCAATGGCCTTATCTCTGAGCACGAGCGGGACACACAGAACCGACCTGGCGATGATATCGAGAGCCTGGTTGAGAGCGGGATGGAAACGTGTTTCACCCCGCACGTCGGACACCAGCAGGGGGCTGTTCTCCTGCACCACCCAGCCAGCCAGACCCTGCCCCAAAGCCAGGCTGAAAACCGCCTCCCGCCGCTCGCCGTGGCGCACGCTCATGCGGGCCACCAGTTTGCCCTGCTGTTCGTTTACCAGAAACAGACAGCCAGCCTCCACCTGCAAGGCGGCGTCGATGCCCTGCATGGCCGCGGCCAGAACCTGTTCCAGATCGAGGGTAGCGGTCATGTTGGCCGATATCTTGTTCAAAATGGCTAACTCGTCCGCTCGCTTGGCTTCCCCGTAGAGTCGCGCATTTTCGATGGCGATGGCCGCATAGTTAGCCAGCATGGTCAATAACCGTTTATCGTTGAGATCGAAAGCGTCAACCTCGGTGCTATCCACGCTGAGAGTGCCGATAACCGTTTCGCCCAAGATCAGGGGCACCACCAGCAAAGATTTTAGATTGGTGCCGATATCGACAAAACGCGCCTCCTTACTGGTATCAGGGACGTAAATGGCTCTTTTATTGGCTACCGCGAATCCGGCGATGCCTTTTTTCCCGACCCTCATCTGGGCCGAAGGCACCGGCTCAGCCCGATGCGACACGGCGCGAGGCACCAAAAGCTCCTGGGACCTGTCCAGGAGATGAATGATCACTTTCTGGGCCGAGCTGATGGTCTTGAGCGCCGCATCGACGATCAGATTCAAGACCTCGTCGAGATTCAAGGAAGTGACCACGCTTTGTCCTACTCTGAACAGAGCGTTGGTCTCCTCCAGGCGTCTTTCCAGGGCCTCGAAGAGACGGGCGTTATCCAGGATAATGGCCGTCTGGTTGGCGAAAAGCTCAAGGGCACGCACCGTCTCCAGGGTGGGCGCCGCCCCATCGAGAGGATGATCCACGACCAGAAGACCGACTCTTTGCCTGTCGCCCCGCTCGATAGGCACCAGGAGAATGTCGCCGTCCTGCCACCTCCCTTCACCTGATAATGGAGGAGGATGGTCTGCCGGGAGATGGTCCTGGGAGCGGATGAAATAGGAACGGCCTATTCTATTTTGGGGCTGCATGAAGCGCCGCAGAGGATCCCAGGCATAGATGGTGCTGAGAAAATTCTTCTTGGCCGCCTCATCGTCGATATCGGCCAGCATTTTAGCCTGCAAGGTGTTTCCCCTCTTATCGATAACCGTGGCCGCCACCAGACCGAAGCCCAGGGATTCATGCACAATGTGGGTGATTTCATCCAGCAAGCGGTCCATACGGGTGCTCAGACTCAGCAGGCGATCGCTGGTCACCATAACCTCCACCAGGCGGTCGGCTCTCTGCTTCAGGAGGGTGCTCTGACGCAAGGAGAGTTGAAAGAGCCGGGCGTTGTCGATAGCGGTCGCTATCTGGGAAGCGATAACAGGCAATAACCTCTGCGTCTCACGGACAAGAGGCGGTCGCGCCACGGCCAGCAGGCCAATGAACCTGGAGCCTACCCGGAGAGGGGCGATCAGGGCCTCGTACCAGAAAAAAATGCCATCGGCGTCCATAGCGTGGCGCACCACTGCGGCCCGCCTGTCCTCCTCCAGGCTCGACCAGCGTTCATAATCTCCCGCCTGGTGAAGCACCACCCCATCTTCAATCAGCACGATAGTCGCCTGCCAGGAGCCAAATATCCGCTTGGTGGAGTTGACTATCTCTTCCAGAAGACGTTCCACGCTGAAGACAGATACCAGGTCCAACCCCAGTTGGGCTAACACGGCCAACTGCTCGGCCCGGCGTTGTTCAGCCCTGGAGAGACGCACGCTCTCGACGGCCATCCCTATCTGGTTTCCAATGAAGGCCAGCCACTCGGTATCCTGGGCCACAAACCGCTCCGGGACAGTAGCGCCTATCACCAGCGCCCCTATCCGCCGTTCGGCTCTGGCCGCCAGGGGCACACAGGCCAGAGAACGCAGACCGCCGTTTCCTGGCCTTTCTTGAGCGCCGTCATAGAGCCGGGGTTCGAGGGCCACGTCCCCCACGGTCCAGGGCGTCTCTAAATGAACCAACTCTTCCCAGAGCTGACCATCCTCCTGGCATAACTCGTTCATCTCTTGAACGACTGCGGAAGAAGTCCCTCGAAAAAGCCGCAGCGGGCCTTCTTTCTCATTACCTGCTTCGGGCCACAGGATGACCGCCCCGGCCTGGAGCGACAGCCTGGCTAGAACCTGATCCAGAGCCGCCTGTACCATCTCTCTCGGGTCAGAAAAGCGATTCAAGGCCGCAGCCACAGCGTTGAGAACAGCGATCTGTCTATTATTTTGAGCGCCTTCCTGGTTCGGTTGTTCACCCATTGCGTTCTCCACTCCGAGAAAACGGACTATCGCGCCCAGAAGCGGCAGGCACAACGCATAAACCCTATTTTAACACTCCTATTTTACTACAAATTTTACTTAAAGACAAGAGCGTTCCCTACGGGGTGGTGTATCCCCTTCGGGTGAAATTTCATCACCAGCCTCCAGCCAACACAATCAACCGTTAAAGACACACCCCCACTCATAATTTCAGTTTGTCTACCGCACAGAACTATGATATAATAGAGTCAATCAAATGGCGAGGAGAGAAGAGGAAGGATAATTGCAAAGGAGGATTCCGATGAAAAGATTCACCGTTTTTCTAACAGTTCTTTCCATCCTGGTTGTAGCCGGGCTTACCTTCATCTTCATCGGCGGGGGAGGCTCACCAGCTTTAGAGGCCGCGCCCGTGCTGGCTGAAGAAGAGGAGACAGAGCTGAGTGGCGTGATCGTTCTTCAAGGGGGCGTTCTGGGCAAACCCTACGAAATCTATCTCCTGCACCTGGCTACCTCTCAGATGGTCAATCTGACGGACGATGCGGCCAATGACATCTTTCCCAGTCTATCGCCGGACGGCGGCCAGATACTTTTTGCTTCCAATCGAGAGGGGGGGGCGACCGGTTTCGACGTTTACGTCATGGACGCCGATGGCGCTAACGTGGTGAACCTGACTCAAGATGGGGTGAGCGACGAAGGAGTCTGGTCCCCCGATGGCCGCCAGATCGCAGTCAGAAAGAACCTGGAGGAGCTTTGGATCATGGAGGCCGACGGCGGGAGCCCCACCCAGGTGCCTCTGCCGGAGGGGGCCATGGTGGGCGGGGTGCTGAGCTGGTCAGCCGCAGGAGACCGCCTCGCTTTTAATTGCACCGTAGGGGAGAAAGCCGATGAGCTTGAGGTCTGCGCCGTGAACACCGATGGCTCGGGCTGGGCCAACCTGACCGATAATCCAGGCTACGATTTCGGGGCGGTGTGGTCGCCAGGCGGCGATAAGATTGCCTTTATGTCTCAGCGGGACGGGGATAACGAGGTCTACGTCATGGACGCCGACGGCTCTAACCAGGTGAACCTGACCAACAACCCGGCTGCCGACGGCTCTATCTCCTGGTCGCCGGACGGCAGCCAGATCTTCTTTGCCTCCGACCGGGACGAGGGAGTGGGCCTCTACGTCATGGACGCCGACGGAAGCAACCCAACCAGGCTGGCAGAGGTTTACCCCATCACCGGTTTAGCCAGACCAATCTGCCTGATCCCCGAAATGACCGAGTTACCGCCTGCCCCGACCGCCGTTCCGCCCTCCGAGTTGGCCGAAGAGGGGGCCGCTCCTCCCGCCGCCGGTGAAGTCCCTGCGGACCTCCCCGTCATGGCCGATGCTCAGATCAGCGTCTCCCAGGAAAACCTGCTGGTCTACCACACCGACAGCAGCATCGCCGAGGCGGCTGACTTCTACCAGAGCCAGATGCCGGAGTTGGGGTGGAGCCAGATGGAGGGAGTAGGCATGGTCACCGAGGACATGGCTATGATGCAGTTCGAGAAAGAGGGCAAGATAGCCCAGGTGTTGATCATGCCGGATGCGGCCACAGGCGAAGGAACTCAGGTGTCGATCAGCCTCCAATAGCAGCAAATACATTTGGGTAGGGGCCTGGCACTTCCGAAAGTGCCAGGCCCCTTATGTTTAGGACTTGCTGCTTTTTAGGTCAGGCCAGGTTTGCCAGCCCAAACTCGTCGTGGATGTAGCGCACCGCCTCCTCCACGTCCTGCTCGTCCACCACCAGGGAGATGTTGTGCTCCGAAGAGCCTTGAGCGATGGCGATGACGTTGATTTTGTTGCGGCCCAAAGCTCCGAACACCTTGGCGGCGATGCCTGGCGTGCCCTTCATGCCGGCCCCCACCACGGCCACGATAGCCACTTTCTCCTGCGCCCAGATGCGGTCGATGTTTCGGCGAGCGCGTTCTGGCTCGAAACTCTCTTCCAGGGCGTTCAGGGCTTTTTGGGTGGCCCCTTGCTGAATGATGAAACAAATATTTTGCTCCGAGGAGGACTGGGATATCATCAGGACGCTGATCCCTTCACGGGCCACGGTGGAGAAGACCCTGGCGGCCACCCCCGGCACCCCGATCATGCCTCGCCCCTCGACAGTGATCAGGCTCAGGTTGCAGATGGCGCTGATGCCTTTGGCCGTCATGGCGTTGGGCCGGGCCTCTCTGACCACCACCGTGCCCGGATGAGAGGGGTTAAAGGTATTTTTGATGCGCAGCGGGATGTTGCTCTCTATGGCGGGCAGGATGGTCTTAGGGTGCAGCACCCTGGCTCCAAAAAAGGATAGCTCGGCGGCTTCGCTGTAGGATATTTCCGGCAGGGTGCGAGCTTCGGGCACCACCCGCGGATCGGCGGTCATCACGCCGTCCACGTCGGTCCAGATCCAGACCTCCCGGCTAGCCAGACAGCTACCCAGGATAGAGGCGGTATAATCGCTGCCTCCTCTCCCCAGGGTAGTGATCACTCCCTGGCTGGTGGTCCCGATGAAGCCGGTCACGACAGGCGTTATGCCCTGCTCCAGAAGAGGCAGAAGCACGGTCCGCGTTTTGTCTCTGGTTTGAGCCATGATCGGGGAGGCGGCGCCGTAGTTATCGTCGGTGATGATCAGGTTCGTGGCCTCCACCGCCCTGGCCCGGACCCCTGATTCGTTCAGAGCGGCGGCCACGATTTTGACCATCATTCTCTCTCCCAGCGAGGAGACGACGTCCAGCCCCCGCCTAGTCAACTCTCCCAGGAAAAAGACGCTCTGACACAGGTTCTCGAAGTCCATCAGCAGGGCTTCCAACTCCTCAACCAAAGCCTGGCAACCTTCCTGGTCGCGGACGATGTCCGTAGCCACCCGTCGGTGAGCGGCCAGCAGGGTGTCCTTAATCTGCCGAAAAGTTTGCCCGTCATGTCGCGAGGCAGAGGTGGCGGCCTCGATCAACGAATTCGTCACCCCACTCATGGCCGAGACTACGACCACCACCCCATCCTCACCGTTCTTCAAGGTATCCTGCACAATGCCTGCTGCTGTGCTGATCAGTTCGGCGTCTCCGAGAGA
>DAOULT010000105.1:0-64574 GCA_034417895.1 Anaerolineae bacterium
TTTATACTGAAGGTAGAAGGAGGTGTCAGCAATGAGAAAGGTCAAGATTTGCATTCTCTCCGTGTTGTTGATTACGATGGCGCTGAGCAACGCAATAGCTCAGGAGCCGCAGCCCGGGGCAGATGGCATCGGCGACCCGATCTCCTCGCAATTGGGCAACGGCGGTTACGATGCGCGGCATTACACCCTCGACCTGTCCGTAGACGTGGCGGACAATACCATCGAGGGGACGGCAACTATGGAGGCGCAGGCGACCCAACCTTTGAGCGCTTTCAACCTCGATTTCGTTGGCTTTACCATCGACGAGATCGAGGTCAACGATGCGCCTGCGGACTATAGCCGGGATGAGAGCGAGCTTACGATCATACCCTCTCAGCCTGTGCTGAATGGCGAAATTTTCACGGTGATCGTGAGGTACAGCGGCGTGCCGGGCGAAGGTGTCCCCGAAGAAATCTCCACAGACGACGTCGGTTGGATGAATTACCAGGACGGGGTGGCCGTCGTCAGCGAGCCGACGGGCGCGGAGGAGTGGTACCCGGTCAACGACCACCCGCTGGACAAGGCGACGTACACCTTGCGTATCACTGTCCCCGACCCATACATGGCGGTCGCCAACGGCCTGCTGCAAGAAATGGTGGAAACGGACGGGGAGACGACCTATGTCTGGGAGTCCAGATATCCGGTGGCGAGTTATCTCGTCACCGTGAACGTCGCCGAACTGGTCGCCCAGACGGAAGAAGGGCCGGAAGGTCTGCCGATCCGCAATTTCTTCCCGCCCTATCTGGCCGAAGAAGCGGCGAAGGTCTTTGGACAGCAGGCGGAGATGATCGCTTTCTTTAATGAAGCTTTCGGCCCCTATCCATTTGAGGCCTACGGTGTAGTCCTGGCAGACATGGATTGGGGGAGCGCCTTAGAGACGCAGACTCTCTCAGTGTTCGATCGGGGTATTCTCGATGGGGACGAGGCGGACCAGGAGCTTGAGGGACAGGAGTCTCCCATGGAAGTACTCACGGAAGGGACGTCGGAAGAGATTGTCGCCCACGAACTGGCGCACCATTGGTTCGGCGATAGCGTGAGCCTGGAAAGATGGCAGGACATCTGGCTGAAAGAAGGCTTTGCCACGTATGCCTCGTGGCTGTGGTTCGAGCACAGCGCCGGACCGGAGATGCTGGACGGAATCGTGCGCGACACTTATGCCGCTGTCTCCGAGGTCGTCAATGGCCCTATCTTCCCCTTTGGCGACGAGCCGACGCCGTTCGACGACCTGTCTGGTCAGGAGGCCCTGGCCCAATTGCGTGAATTGGGGCCCGATGTTCTGGCCGATGTGGAGGAGTTGGAGGAGGCCCTTGACGAACTGACGGATGAGGAGACCTCAGCCGAGGACGAAGCGAATCTAGCTGACGAGCTGGTTCTGAAGATAATCGAGATGCTGCCGGAGGGCGAACTGTCCGGCCAGGAGATGCTTGAGATACTGAGCGCCTTGCCGGTGACGGAGATGTCTGGCCGACAGGTCTACCAGGCCTTGACCGTGCTGAACGCCTACAATCTCGAAGATATGGAGGCTTTCCAGGGGGCGCTGATCGCTGCGCCCGGCGACCCGCCTGCCGATAACCTGTACAATGTCAGTGTCTACGAGCGAGGCGCCTTGACCCTGCACGCCCTGCGCCTGGAGGTTGGCGATGAAACGTTCTTTAACATTCTGCGCACCTATCACGACCGCTATCGGTATGGCAACGCCTGCACCGCCGATTTTATCGCCGTGGCAGAGGAAGTCAGCGGTCTGCACCTGGGCGAGTTTTTCGAGGGGTGGCTTTATGCGCAGGCCATGCCCGATATTCCAGAGATGGGGTTGAGTGTAGAGTAGCATCACTTTGAAGCGTGTCCCTGGTTGCCTGACCAGGAAAAAGACTGGTCATCTGTACAGGCTTCGAACTTCCCAGATGCCTGTTGCATCTGGGAAGTTTTTATTTTATACTAAGGCGGCGATGGTAGAGAAGTCGTCAACCCGAACTGGCTGGCGCTGAATCTCCACAATCTCTGCCGCTCTCGTCCATAATGTATCCACATTTGGTCGGTATAATACCAGGGGCGAAAATCAAAAGTGAACTGGCCCGTCCTGGGCGGGAGGTTCTGGCGCGACCTGATTCCTTTTAGATTCGTATATACCAGAAGTACACTGATCGTTTGCAAGAGCAGGAGGGGCCGATGTTTGGACGCTGGTTTAAGCGAAATGGATCAAACGGAACGGCGAACAGTTCGCCGTCGAACGGGCGCTACCGAAATGGCAATGAGCATCTCATTGAGTTGCGGCAGGTGGTGAAGACTTACGAGAACGCGGCCGGCGTCTTTCCCGCCCTCAGGGACATCGACTTGCAGGTGGATACCGGCCAGTTTGTGGCCGTCATCGGCAAGTCGGGCAGTGGCAAATCGACGCTCATCAACATGATTACCGGCATCGACCGCCCCACCTCAGGCGAGGTGCTGGTGGGCGATGTGGCAGTGCACACCCTCAGCGAAGGGGAGATGGCCGTGTGGCGGGGTCGCCACGTGGGGGTCATCTTCCAGTTCTTCCAACTGCTGCCCACCCTGACGGTGATCGAGAACGTGATGCTGCCCATGGACTTCTGCAACATGTATTCGCCCCGCCAGCGCCAGGAGCGGGCCATGCACCTGTTGGAGCAGGTGGAGATGGCCGAACACGCCCACAAGCTGCCCTCAGCCGTTTCGGGCGGTCAGCAACAGCGGGTGGCTATTGCTCGCGCTCTGGCTAACGACCCGCCTATTGTGGCCGCCGATGAGCCGACAGGCAACCTGGACTCCAAGACGGCGGACTCGGTCTTTCGTCTGTTCGAGGGCCTGGTGGAGCAGGGCAAGACCATCCTGATGGTGACCCACGACCGGGACCTGGCGCGGCGGGTGACGCGCACCGTCATCCTGTCTGATGGCGAAATTATCGAGGAGTACCTGGCTAAGACTTTCCCCTCCTTGACAGAGGAGCAACTGATTTGGGCTACCAGCAAGCTCGAGCTGCGAAGGTATCCGCCCGGCTCGGTTGTCATCCAGGAGGGCGCCCCTAACGGCAAGTTCTACATTATCACCAAAGGCGGGGTCGAGGTCATCTTGCCCTCGTCCGATGGGCAAGAGGTCGTGGTCACCAGTCTGGGGAGCGGCCAGTATTTCGGCGAGATCGAGCTTTTGCGCGGTGGGGCCAGCATCGCCACCATCCGCGCTGCTCCCTACACCGGCGTGGAAGTGGCCGCCCTCGACCGCGAGACCTTCACCAGTCTGATCGCCGAGTCCGAGCCTATCCGGGAAGAGCTGGACCGCATTGTGCAAGAGCGTCTCCGGGAAAACATAGCTGGGAGGAAGAAGGCAGGTAATGCTTAGCACACGCTGGCGCAAAGTACTGAGCGACCTGTGGGGAAACAAGACGCGCACCGTGCTGGTGGTGCTGTCCATTGCGGTGGGGGTCTTCGCCGTGGGGATGATCTCCACCTCGCAGGTGATCCTGTCGAAGGACATGACCGAGAGCTACATCGCCATTAATCCTGCCAGCGCCACAATTTACTCCGATCCTTTTGACGACGACCTGGTGCAGACCGTGCGCCACATGCGGGAAGTGGGAGAGGTAGAGGGATGGCGCAGGGTCAGCGTGCGCTTCCAGGTTGGACCAGACGAGTGGCGCGATCTCCGGCTTGTCGCCATAGACGACTACGACGACATCCGCGTCCACAAGATTTGGCCCCAAAGTGGGGCCTGGCCTCCACCGAAATACGAGATGCTTATCGAGCGCAGTGCGTTTCGGGGAGGGGTGGGCCTGGACGACAAAAACATAGGCGATACGTTGCTGATCGAACCGCCCAACCTCAAAAAGCGCCAGTTGCGCATCGCCGGCCTCGTCCACGACCTTGGCCGGGAACCAACTTTCTTTTCGGGCGTTGCCTATGGCTATATCACCTTCGACACGCTCGAATGGCTGGGCGAGCCACGCAACTTCAACCGCTTGCACATCGTCGTGGCCGAAGACGCCTTAGACAAGGAACACATCGAAGGCGTGGCTAAAAAGGTGGAGCGAAAGATCGAGAAGAGCGGGCGGCAGGTCTATTATACGGATATCGGCAAGCCGGGCAAACATCCGGCCGACGATGAGGTTCAGGCCATGTTACTCCTTCTGGGCGTGTTGGGCTTCCTGTCGCTCCTCCTGAGCGGGTTTCTGGTGATTAACACCATTTCGGCCCTGCTGGCGCAGCACGTTCGGCACATTGGGGTGATGAAAGCCGTCGGCGCTCGCTCCAGTCAGATCATGGGGATGTACTTTGGCCTGGTTCTCATTTTCGGGGTGTGCGCCCTGGCCATCGGGATACCACTGGGAGCGTTGGGCGCCCGCCTGTTCATCCGTTACGTGGCCGGCCTGATGAACTTCGACCTGGTGAACTTCTACGTTCCGCCCCAGGTGATCGCCCTCCAGGTGGCGGTGGGGTTCATCGTACCTCTCCTGTCAGCCCTCTATCCCGTCATCTCTGGGACCCGCATCACGGTGCGCGAGGCGCTCAGCGACTATGGACTGGGCGGCAAATTTGGGACGAGCTTCATCGACCGCCTGCTCCAGCGCTTGCGTGGCCTGTCCCGTCCCTTGCTGCTCTCGCTGCGCAATACCTTTCGCCGCCGGGGGAGGCTGGTGCTTACCCTGATAACCCTGACCCTGGGCGGGGCCATTTTTGTTGCCGTCTTCAGCGTACAGGCCTCACTGCTCCTCACGCTCGATGAGGCCTTGAACTACTGGCAGTATGACGTCGATGTTAGCTTTAGTCGTTCCTATCGTATCGAGCAAATCGAGAACGAGGCGTTAAGCGTGCCGGGCGTGGTGGCCGCGGAAAGCTGGTATTACTCCAGTGTGCTTCGCCGGCGCGATGACGACAGCGAGAGCAATACCCTCCTCGCGATAGGTCTCCCCGCCGCCACCGTCATGCTCCAGCCCACCCTCCTGGAGGGACGCTGGCTGCTGCCCGAAGATGAGAACGCCGTGGTCATCAATACCGAGGTGGTCAAGGAAGAACCCGACCTTGAGGTCGGTGACGAGATAGTGCTCAAAATCGAGGATAAAGAGACGACCTGGCGCGTGGTTGGCCTGGTCAAAGGAGTGCTGGCGGGACCTTTCCTGTACGCCAATTATCCCTACCTGGCGCGCCTGGTGTGTGAAGTGGGCAGAGCATACGAAGTGCAGATTGTGACCGAGCAGCACGATGCGGATTTCCAGTCTGAAGTGGCGAGGAGGCTGGAGGAACGTTTCAAACGTCTTGGCCTGCGCGTCAGTTCAGTGGGAACGATCTCCGACATTCGCCAGCACGCTGAGTCCCAGTTCAACGTTATCGTCGTCTTCCTCCTGGTTATGGTCGTTCTGCTGGCGGTGGTCGGCGGGCTGGGCCTGATGGGGACGATGAGCATCAACGTGCTGGAACGGACGCGCGAGATTGGTGTGATGCGCGCCATCGGGGCCTCGGACGGGGCTGTGTTGCAGAACTTCATGGTGGAAGGTATCCTTATTGGCATTATCAGTTGGTTTTGGGGAGCTTTGGCCGCCTTCCCCATCAGCAAACTCCTCAGCGACGCGGTGGGGATGTCTTTCATGGAACAACCCCTCGTCTATACCTTTTCGACGAGCGGCACCCTGCTCTGGCTGGCCGTGGTGATCATCCTGGCGGCCCTGGCGAGCTTCCTGCCGGCGCGGAGCGCTTCAAAGCTGACTGTGCGCGAAGTATTGGCCTATGAATAGGGAATAAAGCGTAATATATAAAATTACTCGTGTAATAACCACTCATTCGAGTGTCAGGAGGTAGAAAGTGAAAAAGTTGATTGTCGGAATTGTGGTGATCGCTATCCTGGCCGGCGGCGCATTCCTGGCCCTGGGGGGTGTGGAGGCCGTGAGGACGATGGCCGCCGTGCCGGAAGCGGGGCCAGAAGCCACCACGACCTTGCCACCTGTGAAGGCGGGGGATGTGGTGATGGCGGAGGCCAAGGTGGTGCCGGTGCAATACGCGGAGCTTAGCCTGCCGACCGGTGGCATCGCGGCCGAGGTGCTGGTGGCCGAGGGGGACGGCATGGAGGACGGCCAGGCGCTTTTGCGGCTCGATGCTGCTCAGCAGAAGGCGGCGGTTCTCCAGGCTGAGGCCCAACTCCAGCGCGCCCAGGCTCAACTGGATGAGCTGAAGGCTGGCGCCCGTCCGGAGCAGATCGCCGCCGCCAGGGCCGCTGTCGAGGTCGCCCAGGCCAATCTTGCTCAGGTTAAGGAAGAGGCTTATCCAGAGGAGATCGCCGCCGCCAGGGCTGCCCTGGACGCGGCCCAGGCCAGGTTGCAGAAGGTGCTGGACGGCCCCACTGAGGACGAGATCAAAGTGGCGGCCCACGAGCTGCACCGCGCCGAACTGTCGCTCAAGCAGGCGCAGGAGGCTTACGACGAGGTGGCCTATCGGGCCGACATCGGCCTGTTGCCCCAGGCGGTAAGGCTGGAGCAGGCTACCATCAATCACGAGACCGCACTGGCCCGCTATAACATCGCCGTGGAAGGGCCTACCGAAGCGGACATCGCCGACGCCCGGTCGCAGGTGGCGCAGGCCCAGGATAATCTGGCCCGCTTGCTGCGGGGGGCCAGCCAGGCAGACGTCGCCGCCGCCGAAGCAGAGGTCCGCCGCGCCCAGGCCGAACTCGACTTGCTTGAGGCCGGCGAGCGCCCCGAAGCCATCGCCGTGGCCGAGGCCAGTGTGGCCTCCGCTCAGGCCGAACTGGAGCAAGCGAAGGCGGCCCTGGCCGAAACGGAGCTGCTTGCTCCCTTCTCCGGCACGGTCGTTTCCCTCGACCTCAAGGCCGGGGAGTACGTCGCCCCTGGCACGTCTGTCGCCCGGTTGGCTGACCTCTCCGCCTGGCAAATCGAGACCGACGACCTGACGGAGCTGGGCGTGGTCGATATCCGCGTGGGCGACCCGGCGCTCATCACCGTTGACGCCCTGCCCGGCCTGGAGTTGACGGGCAAGGTGACCCGCATCAAGGCCCTCGGCGAGAACAAGCAAGGGGACATCGTGTACACCGTGGTCGTTCAACCTGACCAGCAGGATGAGCGGCTGCGTTGGAATATGACCACTGCCGTCAGTATCGAGTCTGCGCCCGAATCGATCAGGATGGAAGAATCTGCCAGCGCCTCGCCTGTGAGCACGCCGACCAGTGTGCCGGCCACAGTGATGTCCGTAGAGCTGCGCCCTACGGCTACACCCTGGCCGTCGGTGGAGGCGAAGGTGAAAGCGGAAGAGCCCACCAGCACCCTCCCGCCGCCCACCGTGGCCCCGACTCTGGCGCCGCCTACGGCCACGCCCACCTCAGCGCCTACGGCCACGCCGACCCCCACCCCGGCCACTCTCAAGGCAGTCGTGGTGGCGCGAGGTTTGAACGTCAGGAGCGGTCCGAGTACGGACTATCCAAAGCTAGGCCACCTGAAGGCCGGTCAGGAGGTTGAGGTCGTCGGTCGGGACCCGGCCAGCGGTTGGTTGCAGATTGTCTATCCTGAAGCCGCCAGCGGCACGGCCTGGATCTCCGGCAAAGAAGCTTACGTGCGACTGCAAGGCTCTTTAGAGACGGTGCCCATCGTGGCCGTATCCGACTCGCCGCCATCGTCAGCACCCTCATCTCCATCGCCGTCGCCATCACCGTCGCCGCCGGTCGCTGATGAGGGCGGAACGCTGAGCGGCAAACTGGTTTTTCAAACCGCCAGTGGAGGGGACATCTACGTCATCGATGCTGACGGCGCGGGTCTTCGCCGTCTGACCAGGGGACTCGACCCCGCCTGGGCCCCGGACGGCAGCCAGGTGGCTTTCGCCCGTTGGGACTTCCCGTATGGGCTTTACGTCATCGACGCCGACGGCCGCGGGGAACGCCAGGTCTTTGGCGCGCCTCAGCTCAAGGCCCCCGACTGGTCGCCGGACGGGACGCGCATTGTCTTTACCTATCAGCATGAAGGACATCTGGAAGACCGGGAGAAGTGTCTCACGCGCAGCGTGCCCGGCTCGTCCGCCTCTGTTCGTTACTGCTTCGAGATACCGGCTGATCCGTGGTGGAAACTCGGCCTGGTCCGCCTGGAGGACGGCTATTTTCACGAACTGTACAGCCACAACTTCAGCTATTCACCCACCTGGTCGCCCGATGGAAGGCGCATCGCCTACGCCAGCGACAAGGGCCTGGCCCTGACCTGGGAGGGCGCCACCTCGGAAGTCACGCGGGATCCCAACGTCGGAGCACTGTCCCAGAAATGGACGCTGGATCGCTCCCCGGACTGGTCGCCCGATGGGACGCGCCTGGTTTTCCAGTATTGGTCCCACGACCACTATGAGATCATGGTTATGAACGCCGATGGCTCCGGGCGCACCCTGTTGACCAAGAGCCAGTCGTTGGCCGATCCTCCCCTCAACAGTGTGGCCCCTGCCTGGTCGCCCGATGGACAACACATCGTCTACCTGACGGACGCGCGGGGCCGTTGGGAACTGTTCGTCATGAAGGCCGATGGAAGTGAGCCGCGTCCCATGTTTGAGGAAGCTCTGCGCGACCTGACCTTCGAGTATCACAATGTGGACGAGCAGGTAGTGGATTGGGGCCCTTGAGACAACGATTTTCCCCATGGGGCTGATCTCTCCTTATTTGTGAACTTGACAAATCTCCAGTTATCCGATACACTCTAAATGGGCGTACATTCCCTGTACGTCCTTTGACTTCCTGCCGGCGTAGATCTTCGTCTTTCTGGGGGTTAGTCCGAAAGGGAGAGGTCAAGACAGTGGCGGGTGAGAAGATACTTATCATTGATGACAGACCTGAGAACATCGAACTTTTAGCAGATTACATATTGCGACCTCACGGCTATATCCCTCTGGCCGCCACCAACGGCCATGAGGGTTTGCGTATGGCCCTGTCCGAAAAACCGGACCTGATCATTCTGGACCTGAGAATGCCCGGCATGACCGGCCTGGAGGTGCTGGAAGCTCTGAGAGCAGAACGCTGTAACATTTCTGCCATCCTGATAACGGCCTACGGCTCGGAGGACGTCGTCATTCGTGCCCTGCGGTTGGGGGTGCGAGATTACATCGTCAGACCCTTCGAGGTGGACGAGGTACTGGCTGCCGTGGACAGGACCCTGCGCGAGAGCCGTCTGGAGAGGGAGCGGGAAGAGCTACTGTACGAATTGGAGCAACGGGTCAAGGAACTGAGCGCTCTGTATTGGAGGATGCGCCGCGAGTCGGGCGCAGGTCGAGCAGCCAGTGAGGAACGTTAGCGCTGGCCTGATAGCAGCTCTGAAGGATGGTGAGGTGCCCTGGACGGCGGCGCGAAGGGTTCGGGACAGATAATCACTCTTGTTTTGCTCCTGGCGCTCCTGGTTGGGTGCCGGGGGGAGGAGGGCGTAACTCTGCGCTGGGAGGGGTACAGTCAGGGCCTCCCCTACCGTGCTTTTGCGTTGGCGGTTGCGGAAGATCCGGCCCGCCCTGGCGTGCTTTACGCCGGAACTTATCAGCCTCCCGGCCTGTGGCGTTCTGAGGACGGTGGGGAAAGCTGGACCGAAGATGGCCGGGGATTGGAAGGGCAGTCAGTTTTCGCCCTCCATTACGACCAGGTACGGGATTTTTGGTGGGCCTGTACTGGGGAGGGCCTCTATACCCGGTCGGCTGGAGGAGAGGCCTGGGACGCCGCCTATGGCGTGGGAGGCCCGGCCTACGCGCTGGCTGAAGACGAGGCGGGCAGGCTCTACCTGGCGCTGTCCAATAAAGGGCTTTTCCGCTCCGCCGAGGGCCGGAAGTGGGATTTGCTCTGGTCTGGCCCGGCGGGAGCCGAATCCGGCCTCTTGGCCGTGGCCGTCTCTTCTGCCGGGCGCGAGATATATACCGGTACCGGAGGTGCGGGCCTCTGGTTCAGCCCGGATGGTGGAGAGAGCTGGTCATCTGTCCCAGAGATGGCGGGCGAATACATCACGGCCTTGCTGGTTGAGCCGGGAGAAGGCCGCTGGGTTTACGCCCGGACTCTGAAAGGGGTCTACCGCTTGGATGAGTGGGGGCAGAACTGGGCGCCCGTGCCTGCGTTGGAAAAGCGCCCCTACGCCTTCGCCCTGGGGAGTGATGGTGCTCTCTACGTGGCTTTTAAAGGGAAAATCGCCCGCTCGGATGACGGTGGCCTGAACTGGGTCTTTTTCGAAGAAGGTTTCTTTGAGGGGACGGAGGTGCTGCACCTGGCCGTCTCGCCCTATGACCCGGCCCGGCTCTACGCTGCGGCCAGAGATGGGATGTACTGCAGTTTTGACCGGGGCCGGACGTGGGAGCGGTGCAGCCAGGGGTTAGGGAGGGTAGATGTGGAGACCCTGACCTGGGATGGGCAGGGGGAGATTCTGGCCGGAACAGGGCGGGGGATTTATCGACGTACCGCAGGGGCCGATGAATGGAAGCCAGCAAGCCCCGGCTTTCAAGATCGCTATGTCTACGCTTTCGCGGCCAGCCCCGACCGACGGGTGTTCTACGCAGGCACGAGCGCCGGGCTTTTGCGCAGCGATGACGGCGGCCTCACCTGGGAGGAAGTGCCCTCAAATCTCTCGGATCACAGTATGCCTGCCCTGACGGTTGACCCCCAGGTCCCCGACCACCTTTACATCCGGTTGGATCTCGAGCGCATTTACGAAAGCCTCGATGGGGGGCGCACCTGGTATGCACGGTGGGAGGGCCTGAACCTGACGCAGCAGGTCGTCTGCGTGGCGATGGCTCCGGCAGGGAAGATGCTCCTGGCCGGGGGACAGAATGGCCTCTTCCGCTGGCAGCCGGACAGGTGGGCCTGGCATTCCATTGCCCCGCCGCTGGAGGAGCAATCGGTCTTTGCCCTGGCCTTTGCCCCCGGCGAGGAAGGGGCGATTTACGTGGGGGCAACCGACGGTCTCTGGCGTAGCACGGATGAGGGGAAATCGTGGGCCAGGTGGGGGAAGCCTTTGGCGGGAAAAACCGTCTCCGCCATCGCCCTCGATCCGGCCGATAAGGAGACCCTTTACATCGGCACGATGTACGAGGGGCTTTATATGACCCAGGATGACGGCACTACCTGGCGGCAGGTGCGAGAGGGCCTGCCCGCCGAAATGGGGGTGCGGGCCATATTGCCAGGCCCGGATGGGAGGGGATTTTACGTGGCGGCAGATAGAGGGGTCTTTCAGGGGTTGAAGCGGTGAAGGCCAGGTGGCTTCTGGCTCTGCCGCTGATTTTGATCTTGATTGTGGTGGTCTCTCAACTGGCTTTGGAGGCCAGGGAGCTTCCCCTCGCCGCCGTCCATACCTTACGGGCCGATGACGAACTGATGAGCCTGGCGGAGGAAGCTGGTTTTGAAGCCATCGTGCAGGTCTTCTCCTGGCGGGAGATCGAGCCTACTCATGAGGAGTGGCACTGGGAGTACCCCGATTTCGTCGTTCGCGCTGCCCACCACTATGGCCTGGCCCTCATGGTGCGGCTGGGATATCAGCCCCGTTGGGCCACCAACCCGCCGGTAGGAGGCATCGCGCCGCCCGATAACTTCGATGACTTCGCCGTCTTCGCCGGAACTGTGGCCCGCCGCTATAAGGGGCAGATAAAGGGTTATATCATCTGGAACGAGCCTAATCTGGCCCACGAGTGGGGAGGTCAGGCGCCCGACCCGGTGGCCTACACAGACCTTCTGTGCCGGGCGTACGCGGCTATCAAGGAGGCCGACCGGCAGGCGGTGGTGGTCAGCGCCGGGCTGGCTTCCACCAATGCGCAGAGCCTGGAAGCGAGGGACGACCGGGCTTTTCTGGAAGGGATGTACCAGGCCGGGGCCGAAGCCTGCTTCGAGGCCCTGGGCGCTCACCCTTACGGCTTCGCCTACGGGCCGGAGGACAGGCGCGGCGCGCACGAGGGGCTGAACCTGGCCCGTCTTCTGGATTGGCGAGAAATTATGGAAGAACACGGCGACGAAGAGAAGCCCATCTGGATTACGGAACTGGGCTGGACGACGGCAGGCGCGGAGGAAGACGCCTGGCAGACGATGACCCCCGACCGACAGGCCGAATACCTGGCCGGAGCCTGGCGGAAGGTGCAGCGGGAATGGCCCTGGGTGGAGGTTTTCACAGTTTGGAATCTGAGTCGGGGGCTGTCGCCCGAAAGCGAGATGGCCGGGTACAGTTTGCTGGAAGGGAGCGGAGAGCCGAAGCCTGCCTGCCACGCATTGCGGACGGAATTAGGGAGAAGATGGCACTGGCGGCTGGCACGGTTTGAGAGATGGCTGCGGAGTTGGCTGCCCGGTTCCGGGCCGTCCACCATCCCTGTCCTGGCTGTGGATGAAGTCGTCCACCTGGGAGGTAGTGAATGACCGCCCTTGCGGCCCCTGTATGGGGCCCAGCAGCCCAGTCTCATTTGGCGCGGAGGATTCTACCTGCCCCGGCGTGTCTCAGGCCGGTGGGCCTTGCGATTGGAGTTGATGTGGAGCTCCTCGCGGGGTAATCGGGTGTGTATAAACGGCGTACCTGTCGGGTATCTGCCGGATAAAGATTCCATGTTCACCTGGGCGAACGTCACCTTGCCGCTGCCGGAAGGTCTCCTGCGGTCTGGCTATAACGAACTGACGATAGAAGTGGAACAACTGGCCCCGGATTACCAGAAAAAAGGGTTTACCTGGAACAACGTACAGTTTCGCCACGTCCGTTTGGAAAGGGGCCTGGACTAGCCCATCTTTGTTTTTTATGCTATAATGGTATCAGAGAGGAGAGACAAAAACTTGAAAATTAGCACTGAGAGGATCGAGGACTGTCAGGTAGTCCTCAATATAGAAGTAGATGAAAAGCGCGTAGAGCACTACATGCGCAGGGCCGCCCGCCGTCTGGCTAACAGTATGCGGATTCCTGGTTTTCGCAAAGGAAAAGCGCCGTATAATTTGATCCTGCGCAGGTTGGGCAAGGAAGCCTTGATCGGAGAGGCGCTTGAGGAGTTAGGCGAGGAAGTGTTCAAGGAAGCTTTGGAGGAAAGCGGCGTCGAGCCTTTCGATCAGGCCAGGCTGGAAAACGTCGAGTATGAGCCGCTGACCCTGAAAATGGTCGTCCCCGTCGCTCCCGTCGTCGAGTTGGGGGCCTACCGTCAGATGAGACTGGAGCCCGAAGAAGCGAGCGTGGGGGACGAGATGGTTGAAGAAGTGTTGAGAGAGATTCAGAAAAAATACGCCGAGCAGCGTCCCGTCCAGCGCCCTGCCCAACTGGGCGATATCGTGATAGTGGACATCGAGGCCACGGTTGAAGGGGAGGTGCTTTACAAGTATGAGGAGCACACCCTGCCCTTGCAGGCTGATTACTTTTTCCCGGCGCCGGGTTTCGCTGAGCAGATGGTGGGTATAGCTATCGGCGAGGACCGGGAATTTGATCTTGCTTACCCGGAGGATTCAGATATCCCGGACCTGTCCGGCAAGGCAATTCACTTTACGATTCACCTCCACGACGTTAAAGAGGAAGCGCTGCCTGCCCTGGACGATGAACTGGCTATGACTGTCGGTGATTACGAGACCTTCGACGCTCTGAGGGCTGGCGTGAGGGAAGACCTGCAACTCATAGCCCGGCGGGAGGCAGAAGAACGCTTCACCTCCGGGGTTCTGAAAGAAGTGGTGGAAAGGTCGCGAGTGGAGTTCCCGCCAGTGCTTTTGGAGCGCGAGATCGAGGCTATGGTGGCTGAGCAGGACCGTCTCTTGCGCCAGCAGCGGGGGCTAACCCTGGATAATTACCTGCGAATGATCCAGATGAGCGAAGAGGAGTTCCAGGCTGACCTCCGCCCTCAGGCCAGCGAACGTCTGACAAGGTTTCTTGTCCTGAGCGAAGTAGCCCGGGCCGAAGGGCTGCGAGTCGAGCCGGCTGAGGTGGAAACGGAAATCGAGCGCCTTAGCCACTCTTACGGAGAGCAGGCTGAGGCGGTGAAAAAAATCTTCTCCTCGCCAGCTTCACAGCGTTCGATCGAGGTGGAGCTGCTCATCCGTAAAACCATTGGGCGTCTGGAGGCTATCGCCAGGGGCGAGGTGCCGACTCCCAGGCCGCCACAACAGTTGATGGCTCGGCGGCGGATGAGAATAAGAAAGATGCGAGAACGAAGATCGGTGCGGCAGACAGGGCCAGCGTTAAGAATAAAGCATTTCATACAACCTTTAGAAAAGAAAAAGTCGGTCATTTCCGGGAGGATAAATAAGTTATGAACAGTTTGATCATCCCCAGTATC
This sequence comes from Anaerolineae bacterium, assembly GCA_034417895.1. Lineage (GTDB taxonomy): Bacteria > Chloroflexota > Anaerolineae > CAZYHC01 > CAZYHC01 > DAOULT01. Next base: position 14,262 of record DAOULT010000105.1, read on the forward strand.
GTCGAAACTACAGGACGGGGCGAACGAGCCTATGATATCTATTCCTTGCTTCTTAAGGAACGAGTGATCTTCCTGGGCACTCCTATCAACGATCAGGTAGCCAATCTGATCGTGGCTCAACTCCTTTTCCTGGATCGGGAGGATCCGGATAAAGAGATATCTCTTTACATAAACTCGCCAGGTGGGGAAATTTATCCCGGCCTGGCTATTTACGATACCATGCAGTTGGTGAGCGCCCCGGTATCCACCATCGCCGTGGGCTGGACAGCCAGCATGGGCACCGTTCTGTTGGCCGCCGGGGCCAGGGGCAAACGTTACGCTTTGCCCAACGCCACCATCCACATGCATCCCGCCGGGGGGGGAGCGCGCGGCCCGGCCCCTGACGTGGAGCGGCAGATCAAGGAGCTGATGCGCATGCAGGATTTGCTGCGGGGCTTGCTGGCTAAACACACCGGCCAGACGTTGGAGAGAATTATCGCCGACTTTGATCGCGATTACTTCATGGATGCTCACGGAGCGGTGGAATACGGCATTGTTGATGAAGTATTGGGGGTTAAATCCGAAGAGGAAAGTGAGCAAAAAGAAGGAGAAAAAGAGGATGGCTAAGGCCAGGGGAAGACAATACTGCTCCTTCTGTAATCGTAGCCAGGATCAGGTCGGTCGTCTGATCGCTGGCCCTAATGCGGTGTTCATCTGCGATGAATGCGTCGAGTTGTGTAAAGAGATTCTGGATGAAGAGGAGACCCCTACCAAGTCAGACGAGTTCGTTCCTGGCAGGATCCTGTCTCCCAAAGAGATTTACGAGCGACTGAATCAGTACGTCATTGGGCAGGACCGGGCCAAGAAGGTGTTGTCGGTGGCCGTTTATAACCATTACAAGCGCATCAAGGCCGGGGCCAAGATCGACGATGTGGAGCTTCAGAAGAGCAATATCCTGCTCATCGGGCCGACGGGCTGTGGTAAGACTCTGCTGGCCCAAACCCTGGCTAAAATCCTGGATGTGCCTTTCTGCATCGCCGATGCTACGGCGCTGACCGAGGCCGGTTACGTGGGCGAAGATGTGGAAAACATCCTGCTCCGTCTGATCCAGGCCGCTGACCACGACGTCGCCAGGGCGCAGAAAGGCATCGTCTACATCGATGAGATCGACAAAACGGCGCGCAAGAGCGGCGATAACCCCTCCATCACCCGCGACGTTTCCGGCGAAGGGGTGCAACAAGCCTTGCTCAAGATTCTGGAAGGTACGGTAGCCAATGTTCCCCCCCAGGGAGGACGCAAGCATCCCCATCAGGATTTCATTCAGATCGATACCACCAACATCCTCTTCATTTGTGGCGGGGCTTTCGACAATCTGGAGAATATTGTGGCCGAGCGCATCGGAGCCAGGGGACAGGTCGGTTTTCCCAGGGGAAAAGAAGGGCAGAGAAGGAAAGATTTGACTGCGGCCGAGCTTCTTCGTCAGGTCATCTCCGACGACTTGCTCCAATACGGTCTCATCCCAGAGTTGGTGGGCCGGATGCCGGTCACGGTCAGCGTCGAGCCTCTTGATAAAGAAATGCTGGTCAGAATCCTGACCGAGCCTAAGAATGCCCTGATCAAGCAGTTCCAACGGCTGTTTGCCCTGGATAACGTGGAGTTGGTCTTTACCGAGGATGCCCTGGCTGCGGCGGCTGAGGAAGCCATGAAGCACAAGACCGGAGCGCGAGGGCTTAGAACCATCGTCGAAGAGACTCTTTTAGAAGTGATGTACGAGATACCGTCGCGCCACGATGTCAAAAAATGCGTGATCAGCGCCGATACAATATTGCGGAAAACTGGCCCTTTGCTCCTCACTGAATCAGATAAGTCCATCAGGTGGAAGTTGGAAGAGACGGCCTGAAAATTAGACCAATGAGAACAGACCTGACAGGTCTGTTGTTTGGTGTTATGGTTTCCAGGAGATACGTTCCTCGATCCAGCCCAGGGTGTCGTGCTCGTGGCCGTTGCGGACCCGTCCATCGAGGGACCCGCCCAGGGCGAAGAACTGACGCTGAGCGCTGCCATCGGGCCTCATGATCCACACCGCCCATTCTTTCCCACGGTCGGAGACGAAGGCCAGGTAAGCACCGTCCGGGGACCAGGCGGGCAGACCATCGTTGGCCCCATTCTCCGTGAGGCGCGTCATGCCGCTGCCGTCGGCGTTCATAATGTATATCTCCCAGTTGCCATCGCGCCGGGACATGAAAGCGATCTGCTCCCCGTCGGGGGAAGGGGCCGGGGCGGTGTCGCCTGGATCTTCGGTGAGATGCTGAGGATAAGAACCGTTGATGTCCCTGGTTATGAGACCGCATTTGCCAAATTCACAGGCATTGTAGATAAAACGACTGTCGGTGAGCAGGGCGGGCATCTTACCGTAGATGTCTTTATTCACGTCGGGGCGACGGATGGTACGCAATTCGGTGCCCACGGTGCGGTAGAGCCGCGATTCACGGTCAGATTCCTGGCGGGAGTGAAACAGGAAGAACTGACCATTAGAAGCCCACTCAGGACGGGAAGCCGGGCCAAAGGTGCTGAATTGCCAGTCAATGTGCTCCCCCGTAAAATCGTGCACGAACAAACCTCGCTTCGTAGGGTCCCACGAACGGAAGGCCAGTTTGGTGCCATCCGGGCTGAAGGCTGGCTGGCTGGCGTCGCTGATCACTTTCTGACGGTCGCTGCCGTCGGCCTTGATAGTATAGATATCGTAGGTGGCCCTTTCGGGGTCGAAGACCGGAAAGGCGATTACTCCCCTGGGGAGCAATTCGGGGGTGGGGGTCAGCTCCTCGGTGGTGGGCACGGCTGTCGCCTCCACACTGGTTGGGGATGGGCTGGATTTCAGGGTGGCCGTATCTGTAGGCTCAGAGGTGGGAGAGGGAGTAGCCGCCTCTGTAGACCCGGCAGCAGGAGATGGAGATGAGGCGGCTGTGGAAGAGAGAGGGGCCGTCACAGTCAGGGTTGAGACCTGAGAGGCAAACGGGGTGGAGGTGATGAGCGACTCGGCGGCGGCTTCGGCGACGGTGGCAGTGGGAGTCGTCGTTGCTTCGGCGATAGTGGGGGCCGGGGTGACAGCCGATTCGGTGGCGGCCTCGGCGACGGTGGCCGCCGTTGCCCCTTCCGAAGCGGTGAGAGCCTGGGACTCGGCTGTCTCTGGGGCAGTAGCTATAGCCTGAACGGTCGATCCCTTCTCCATCGGCCTGCCGAAACTGACGAACCAGAAGATCATAGCCCCGATCACAAACAAGCCGGCGATGACCAAAATAGCCCACGGCACTCTGGACCGCTCCGGCTGGCCCCCGATAGTCTCCACGGGCACTGAATTGAACGTGGGGATGGTTTTTTTCTGGGCCAGACAGTCGTCGCAAAAATCCATTCCAACTTTCACGGGCCGACCACACGTCTGGCAGGTGTCCCCGTCCTCGACCGTCCTCGAAGGAGCGCCTTGCACCCACTCGCCGTCCTGGTCCAGATAGTACCATTTGCCCGAATAAGCGCCGATCATCCACTCTCGTCCCTGCTCATCTACAAAACGCAGTCTCTCTACCTCGGCTTTGAACTCCTCATCGTTTATGGCCCCTTCCGTCAAAGCTTTTCTCAGTTGGCGAAATCTTTGCTCCATTTCTACAGTCTCCATCGCTCCTTTTCCTCCACCTGAGCTTTCAGCAGAGACCTTGCTGAACAGCTCTTGAAAATAGTATACCATAGAAATCAGGAAATGTCATCGCCGGGGACTCGATTTCCCCGCTCTCTTAATACTATACCACTTCTACCTTCCAACAGCCTTATAAAACGCCCCTCCGACCTTCCAAAAACCTTCCAAATTATCGCCACCGGCAACGAAGGGGGGAAAATTCGATCATAAGCCCTTTCCCCTCCGCCTGTGGTTGAGCATGGCCCAGACCAATCCCACGACAAGATAAACCACGGCCAAAAAGGCGATCAGACCAAGGTAAAAAGCCGGATAGCGGGACGCTCCAGCCGGAGGCGGGAGGGTGGGCGAAGGGGTGAACGTGTAAGTTGGCCGCGGAGTTTCACTCGGCGGTCGGGTAGGGGTTGAGATTGGGGTGGACGTGGGAGTGGAAGTGAGAGTGTCAGGCGGCGTGGAGGTCAGGGTTGGGGTGGGCGTCTCGTTCGTTATTGTGGTGGGGGTCGAGGTGGGCGTGGTGGGCATAAGAGAGCCTCGGGCCGAGGCTGGCCCCTCCTCGACCAGCAGAAACACGTCCCCGGCCATGACGCAGCCGCCTGGATCGATGCACACGTTAGGGGGCAGGGTCAAAGTATAATACCAGCCGTTCGCCGCCGTCAGGGTCTCGACCTGTCCCTGGCTATTGACCAGCAGGGCCTGGGGAGCGATGGCCGGGACGTTTATCACCCGTTCCTCAGGTCCCCAGTTCCAGAAGGCAGTGGTCGTCCGTTCGCCGCAGTCGATGGTGACGTAATCCACGGGCCGATCCCAGAAAGGAGCATCGCGGACCAGCGTGGCGGACCGGGCTTCGGCCAAATATTTGGCCGCCGTCTGATAAGCGAAAAAGGCCGGGCGGGGACTATCATCGGCCCGCAACAGGCCGTAGGGTTCCAGAGCGCCGGGCGGCTTGGGCTTATCGGCCATCTTGTAGACCGCCATGCGCTCCGCCCCTCCGGCCAGTCCCAGGGCAAAAGCCTGCAAAATAAAGTTGGCCTGATCCTCCAGGCGGATCCTGAATCGTGGCTCAGTCACCGGATCGAGGGGATCCTCGGATGGTGGAGCATTGCACTCGTTGATCCAGACGGGCTTATCGAACCCGTGCTCCTGCATGACCAGGTGCATGTGGGCGGGCATGTCGTAAGCCGACTGGGATTGGAAGTAAAGGTGCACGCTGGCGACGTCGAAATAATAATCGTGCTCAGGGGCGGTTGCATCCTGGGCCATCACGTCCAGCAGGCGCTCGAAGTACAGATCGCGGCCATAGTCGCTGTCCCACCAGAAGGTCAGGCCCGCCAGGTGGATTTTACAGTTCGGATTGGCTTCCCTGGCCGTCAGGTAGGCCACCTTGAGCAGTTGGTAATAGTCCTCTACCGTGCCGTTCCAGGTGTAGCCTGGATGCTCTGGCTGCCAGACGTCAGGCTCGTTCCAGATGATCCAGCGCTCGATGCGGCCCGCGTACAGGGTCACTATGTGACGCACAAAATTGGCCCACAGGTTGCCGGGGTCGTCGAGGGGCAGATAGAGACCAGTGGGCATCCCGGGCGGTCCCTGGCCGCCGTTGGCCCAGTCGGGAGCGTTGGACAACATCCCCACTACCTCCCGGCCCCGCGCTAATTCTTCCTGAAGCTCACCATCAGGAAAATAGTGGGCGTTCCAATCGTCGGGGCCGGTCGGTTGTAACTCGCGCCACCAGAAAACGACTCTCTCCCAGGCCACCCCGGCCTGGCTGGCCTCCTGCGGGGCGCGAAAAGCTTCCACCGCCCCAAAACGTCGATCAGGTGGAGATTGAGCCTGCGCCAGGCTCAGAGCCACCAGAAGGATCAGGGCCACACTTACCAGGACATCCCTCAAACCACGTGTCAACTTCGTCTCGCTCTCCCTTTTCCCCTTCCCTACAAGCCCCGCTATTCTATCACAAAAGAGAAATGGAGGCAAGAAGAAAGGCGCCTGGCACTTTGGAAAGGCCGGGCACCTGGTACAAAAGCAGTCAGCTTCCCGCCTCCGGCTGGCTGCCGGCGTCCTATACCCTTTAAGGTAATATCTCAAAGTGGGGGCAATGTCGAGGTCGCACCATTGTAAAATCGCGGCGGTCCAGCGTCAGGATACGTGTCACGCCCCACCGTTCAGCAATGGCAATCATACAGGATCTCCTCAGCGCGCTCCGCAACATCTCCCTGGCCCGAACTACCCAGACCGGCAATAGCCAGCAGAAAGGACGATGCATCTGTCGCTTTTGCGCTGTCTTCATACAGGCGCAGCGCCCTGGCGATGACTTCAACCTGCCGACACCCCTCCCGTTGCGCAAGGCGTTCGATCTGTTGCACCAACTTTTCATCCAGGATTTGGATACCCATCTGAATCGTCTCCTATTATGGTCTTACCCTGAAGTCAGTGTACCACAACACCCCCCCAGGTCAAGTTCTTATCGCTATTGCCAATTGTCCCCAAATTTGTTATACTATTATTCGTCCGGCACACGCCGGGCATTGCAAAGGAGTATGAGATGAAGCTGATAAAATGGTATGGCTTTCTTGGTCTGGCGATCATCGTTATCGCCGAAGCGCTTCTTTTCTTTCGCGTCCCATTTGTGACTATCTGGTTCACCCCCATCGTCTGGAGCGGCTACATTCTCTTCGTCGATAGCCTGGTCTTCAAGTTGAAGGGACGCTCTCTGATCGTGAGCCGCACCAGGGAGTTTCTGTTGATGCTGTGGCTCTCCATTTTCTTCTGGCTCATCTTCGAGGTCTATAATCTCTTCCTCATGAACTGGTATTACGTCAACGTGCCGGCCCTGGCCTGGCAGCGTGACCTGGGCTACGCCTGGGCTTTTGCCACCATCTTCCCCGGCCTGTTTGAAACCAGCGAGCTGCTGGAAGCCATCTACTCCTTTAAGGATATCACCATCCGAAAACGTCCCTTCAGCCGAAAGGAGTTGTATATTAACATCTTCGTCGGCCTGCTCTTCGTTACTGTGCCGCCCTTTTTGCCCTTCCTCTATGCCCGCTACCTCTTCGGCTTTGTGTGGTTGGGTTACATCTTCCTGGTGGATCCCATCAACTACCTTCTGGGCGCTCCTTCCCTCTACAAAGATTGGGAAGAGGGACGCCCTGGACGTACTCTCTCCCTGCTTCTGGCCGGTTTCATCTGCGGCCTCCTGTGGGAATTCTGGAATTACTGGGCCTATACCAAGTGGATTTACGCCGTGCCCATCCTGTCCGACATCAAAATTTTCGAAATGCCCGTCCTGGGTTTCCTGGGCTTTCCGCCCTTTGCTCTGGAGTGCTACATCCTGTACAATTTCGCCATGCATTGGCTAAAGCGGTGGGTGGGCAGGCCAGTGGGGTGGTAAACCGCTCACCCATCGACAAAACGCCAGGTGTGGTCCAGGTAGAGGACGCCCCGGTCATTTTTGCTGGTCTGCACCTGGAAGGGATAAGCCTTATCGTGAAAGTCGTAGAAAGCGATGGCGTTCTGCTCCAGGATGCCCACTCCCATGAGGTAGGCGCCGGCTGACAGGTTCAGATGGGGCATCTCTATCTCGATGACGCCCCGACCGGCTATGCAGCCGGTCCGCAGGCCGTCCCAGCGGGTGTTGGTGGCGTAGCAATACAGGTCGTCCTGGCGGGTGATCTCCACCCCGAAAACGGGTTCGCTGACCGGGCGGTGGGCCACGTAAGCGATGCGCACCACCATTTTTTCGCCCATCTGGTAGGTCTGTGTCTGGCGGCCTTCTCCGTCCAGCAGCCTGACCTCCAGGATTTCCATCTCGAAGCTCCCCGACCGCACCCCCAGACCGCCCGGCGTGGCCCAGGCCTGGGCCTGGCCGGATTTTCTGAGAGCCTCCTGGTAACGGTTCACGGCCTTCTGGGTTTCGCCCATGTATTGAATCTCGCCGCCGTCCAGGAAAATGGTTTGCTGGCAGGTCTCCACCACCAGCTCCAGGTGATGGGAGACGAAGACGATGGTAGCGCCCCCGTCCCTCATCTGGCCGATCCTCTCCGCGCACCTGACCTGATAGGCGGCATCGCCCACCGAGAGCACTTCGTCCACCAGCAGGATGTCAGGCTCGACGTGGGCCGCCACCGCAAAGGCCAGACGAGCCTGCATCCCCCAGGAGTAACGTTTGAGCGGGGTGTCGAGGAAGCGGCCTGTCCCGGCAAAGTCCACGATGTCGTCGAAGCGGGCCGCGATCTCACGACGCTTCAAGCCCAAGATGGCCCCATAAAGGTAAACGTTCTCCCGGCCAGTCAGGTCGGAGTGGAAGCCGGCCCCCAGTTCGATGAGGGCCGAAACCCGCCCGTTGACGGATACCGTTCCTCTGGTGGGAGCAGTGATGCCCGCCATCAGCTTGAGGATGGTGGTTTTGCCCGCCCCGTTAGGCCCGATGATGCCTAGCGACCCGCCTTCCTCCACCGCGAAGCTGACCTCTTTCAGAGCCTCAACGTGGTCGGCCCTATCCCGGCCTCCGAGCAGGGCGGCGATGGTCTCCCGCAAGCTGCCCCCGCCCAGACGATATCTCTTGGAGACCTTCTCAAAAGCGATAATCGACATCTATATCCCTGAATCGCGAACGATCAACAACGAACAGTAGAATTTAACGAACGTTCGTTAAATTCTGTCGTTCGCTGTTGTTGTCCGTATACTCAAATCACGTCGGCAAATTGCCATTCCGTCCTCTTGAAAAAACGGTAAGAGACCACAAACAGAACTAGCGAGACGACCCCCGCCAGGCCCAGATAGCGCCCATCCGGCGGGGCAGCGTATAAGATGACCCGCCGATAAGCGTCGATCAGCCCGGCCATGGGATTGAGCAGGTAAAAGGGTCGCACCCCTGCCGGCACCAGGCTCAGGGGGTAGATGACGGGCGTGGCGTACATCCAGAGCTGCAAGGCCAGCGGCACCACGAAACGCACGTCGCGATAGAAGACGTTGACCGCCGAGGCGAAAAGGGCCACCCCCAGGGTTAAGAAGAGTTGTATGACCAGGATCAGGGGTATCCATAACCAGTAGAAGCTCAGAGGAGGGCGATAGTAAGCCGCCAGCCCCACGAAAACGAGCGAGGCGCACAAAAAATCCACCCCACTGGCGGCGGTGGCGGCGATAGGGAAGATTTCGCGGGGGAAGTAGACGGCGTTCAGCAGGGGCATGTTTCTCACCAGGCTAGGCGCGGCAAAAGAAACCGAGGCGGCGAAAAAAGTCCAGGGCAACAGAGCGGTGTAGGAGAAAAGAGGATAGGGTACCTCTCCCGCGGTGGGGATTCTGACGAAGAGGGAAAAGACCACGGTGAAGACAATCGTCAGGGAGAGAGGCTGCAAAATAGCCCAGGCGATGCCTAACAGCGATTGCTTGTAACGCACCTTGATGTCACGCACGATCCAGGCCGCCAGTAGCTCACGGTAATCGAATAGCTTTCTCAGGTCGGAGAGCATCGCTAATGGGTTAGAATCTGGCTCAGGAACAATTTGGTGCGCTCTTCCCTGGCCTGGGTGAAGAAAAGTTCCGGGGTATTTTGTTCCACGACGCTGCCTTCGTCGAAGAAGACTATGCGGTTGGCTACCTCTTTGGCGAAACCCATCTCGTGCGTGACCACGATCATGGTCATCCCTGACCGAGCCAGTTCGATCATGACATCCAATACCTCTTTGATCATCTCCGGGTCGAGGGCCGAGGTAGGCTCGTCGAAGAGCATGATCTTGGGCTCCATAGCCAGGGCGCGGGCAATGGCTACCCGTTGCTGCTGCCCGCCGGACAGTTGGGCCGGGTACTTGTCGGCCTGTTCCGGGATGCCCACCCGTTCCAGCAGTTCCATGGCCTTTTTTTCCGCTTTGTCTTTGGGCCGCTTCCGCACCCAGATGGGGGCCAGGGTGACGTTTTGGATGGCGGTCAGATGGGGGAAAAGGTTGAACGACTGGAACACCATCCCGATTTCACTGCGAATGGCGGCGATGTTGCGGACGTCGTGGGTCAACTCAATGCCGTCCACGATGATTTCGCCTTTCTGGTGTTCTTCCAGGCGGTTGATAGTTCGGATGAAGGTCGATTTTCCCGAACCGGAAGGCCCGCAGATGACGATCACCTCACCTTTCTCAATTGAGAGGTTGATGCCTCGCAGCACGTGGAAATCGCCGAACCATTTGTGTACGTCCCGGCAGACGATGATACTTTCTGAATTGTCCAATCTCTCGTCCGGCATGGCCCTTCCTCCTGTAGTAACGACTTCAGTCGTTACCCTCGCTCAGTTTGATTAGCGTTCGCCCACGCCCAGAGCCACTTCAAGCCTGCGGCTGGCATACGACATGGCGTAGCTGAAAATGAAATAGATTATCGCCACGAAAACGTAAACTTCCCGCTGCAACCCCATCCATTCCGGCTGAGCCAGCACCTTGTGGCCGATGTTCAAAAGCTCCAGCAGCCCGGCGATGGCGACCAGCGAGGTATCTTTGAAAAGGCTGATGAACTGGCCGACGATGGCCGGGATCACCGCTCTCAAAGCCTGGGGCAAAACGATCAGCAAGGTGATGTAAACGCCGCTGAGGCCCAGCGCTTTGGCCGCTTCGATCTGGCCTTCCGAAACGGCCTGGAGCCCGCCGCGCACATTTTCCGCGGTGTAGGCTGAGCTGAAAATTATAATCCCGGCCATAGCTCGCAGCACACGGTCGAGCCTTATCCCTTCGGGCAGAAAAAGAGGCAGCATGATCTGGGCTATGAACAGCACCGTCACCAGAGGCACGCCCCGGACAAGCTCGATGAACAGGATGCTGAAAATGCGGACGACCGGCAGAGCGCTTTGCCGCCCCAGAGCCAGAAGAACGCCGAGCGGGAAAGAGGCCACGATACCCACCACAGCCAGCAAAAAGGTCAAAAGCAGCCCACCCCACAGGTTGGTGCCCACCGTCGGCAGCCAGGGGCTATTCCGAAAGCCTTGCAGGAGGATAATGGTCAAAGGGAAAGACAGCAGCCAGCCGACCAGCACCAGCCATTTTTTGCCCGAAAGAGCGCGGCCCAAGAAATAGCAGCCCACCATCACCACCAGGTTGGCAACCAGCCAGAGCCGCACTTCCAGGCTGAAGGGCAAAACGGCCAGCGTCCCGAAACCGGCGGCCAGAGCGATGGCAAAGCTGCGGATGATGCCGCCCCACACCCCCCAGCTAAGCCCAAACAGAAACGAAACGAGCAAAACGCAAAGCTCCACGCGCCAGACCTGGTCCGGTGGAAACTGGCCGACCATGAACAGCCGCAGGTTGGTGGTCACCACGCCCCACCTGGCGTCGGTCAAGGCCCAACCCACCAGCCCGCGCAAAACGACGTAAACCAGCCACAGGGCGGCAAGCGTCAACAGAGCATTGTACCAGGTGCTAAACAGGTTTTGGCGCAGCCAGCCCAGGACGCCGACGGAAGTGCGCGGCGGTTTGATGGTTTCCGACACAGTAGCCATGGCTTACCTCTCCACGAACCGCACCCAGCGGTTGTATACGTTCATCAGGATGGAAGTGACCAGGCTCATGATCAGATAGCTGCCGGTAATCATCACCACGACGGGCACCGGGCGGCCAGTCTGGTTGTAGATCGTGCCCCCCACACTGTACAGGTCGGGGTAGCCGATGGCTACGGCCAGGCTGGAGTTTTTAGCCAGGTTGAGATACTGGCTGGTGAGGGGCGGAATGATGACTCGCAACGCCTGGGGAAAGATCACCAGCCGCAGAGTCTGCATCCCGGTCAACCCCAGAGCATGGGCCGCTTCGATCTGGCCCCGCTGCACGGCCTGGATGCCCGCCCGCACCACCTCGGCGATGAAAGCGGCCGTATACACCACCAGCCCCAAAAGCAGGGCGGTGAACTCCGGCATAAGCGTCAGCCCGCCCTGAAAATTGAAGCGCACCAGTACCGGCACTTCCCAGTTCAGGGGGCTTTCTCCGGCCAGTAGCCAGCCCAGGCCGGGAATCAGCACCAGGGCCGCCACAGCCGCCGAAAACGGGTGGGTAGACCGTCCGCTGCGCACCTGGATGTGCGTCAGGATCACTCCCGCAGCCACGGCCACCACGATCCCGCCCCCCAGGAAAAACAGCCAGGTCCGAAAAGAGGGTGAGGGAGAGGCCCAGGGAATGGAAACGCCACGTATGTTAACGAAAATCGGGCCGGGCAGTTGCAGGCTTTCTTTGACCGGGGGAGCTTTGAAGAGGACGGCAAAGTACCAGAAAAAAAGCTGCACCAGCAAGGGAGTGTTGCGGATGATCTCGATGTAAACGGTGGCTATTTTATTGACGATCCAGTTGGTGGACAGCCGGGCCACGCCTGCCGCTATCCCCAACAGCGTAGCCAGCACGATGCCCACTCCGATGACGCGCAGGGTGTTGACCACTCCCACCAGGAAGGCCCGCCCATACGAATCCGAGGGGTGGTATTCGATTCCTTCGCCGATTTCAAACCCGGCTTCCACTCTGAGGAAATCGAAGCCCCCCGCCAGACCGCGTTTGACCAGGGCGTTGGTCAGGTTGGAATAGAGCATACCGGCCACCAGGGCCACCACGATGACGAAAATAACCTGGCTCAGAATTTGTATCACGCGCACATCGCGCCAGAAAGGCACGGCGTGATGGTACACGCTCATATCAGGCGATGTTTGAGTCATAGACACTTATACACTATCAGGTGGTCTTAATAAGTGCAGCCCGGCCACAACCGGGCTGCACCTGCCGACGTTGTGTTCTTGGATTTAACGGAAGGGTGGGGCATAGATCAGACCGCCATTGGTCCAGAGTTCGTTGGGGCCACGATCCATGTTGAAAGGTGTCTCGGGGCCGAGGTTGCGGGCGAAGATCTCCCCGTAGTTGCCGACGTGGCGGACGACACGGGCCACGAAGTCATCGGACAGGCCCAGGTCCTTGCCCAGCTCGCCCTCCAGGCCCAGCAGGCGACGGGTCACCGGGTCTTCGCTGCCCATGAAGTCGTCGATGTTCTGGGAGGTGATGCCCAACTCTTCGGCCTGGAAGGTGCCGAAAACAACCCACTTGACGACGTTAAACCACTGGTCGTCGCCGTGCGGCACCACCGGCCCCAGCGGTTCTTTGGACATGACCACATCCAGGATGACGTGGGCGCTGGGGTCAGAGGTGACTGTTCGCCGGGCCGCCAGTTGGGAGCGGTCGCTGGTCACGGCGTCGCATCGCCCTTCCTCGTAGGCGGCGTAGGTGGGGTCGATCTCCTCGAAAACGACGGGTTCGAACTCCACGCCACGGGCCCGCATCTGGTCGGTGAGGTTCAGTTCGGTGGTGGTGCCCGTCTGCACGCAGATGCTCGCTCCTTCCAGGTCTTCCAGGGTCTCTGCTCCCAGGTCGGCGCGGACCATCATGCCCTGGCCGTCGTAGAAGGTGGTGGGGCCGAAGTTGCCCCAGGTGGCGTCACGGCTGATGGTCCAGGTGGTGTTACGGATCAGCACGTCGATCTCGCCGGTTTGCAGGGCCACCGAGCGCTCTTTCGTGGACAGGGGACGGAATTCCACGGCGTCCGGATCGTCGAAGATGGCGGCCGCTACGGCGCGGCAGTAGTCCGCGTCAAAGCCCGTAAACTGGCCCGTCTCCTCATCGAGGAAGCTGAAGCCGGGCAGGCCACCGTTCACTCCGCAGATGAGCTTGCCGCGCTCCTTAATGATGTCCAACTGTCCTTCCTGGGCTCCAACAGGGGTTATCAGGGTGGCTACTATGAGTACAACAGTAGCCGCCATTAGCAGTCTCTTGAGTGACAGCATTTTCTTTTTTCCCTCCTTCATTGTGTTATTTAGAGTGGTAGTAAACGATAGCTAGAAATATTCTTCGATTCCTCACCCCCTTTCCTCAACCTGGTCCCACTCCAGCAGGCGGAGCAAACCGGGACCAGCCAGATGATGATTGTATCAGGCCCTTTTGAAGTCGTTCAAGGTAATGTCTTCCCCCTGTATAATAGACCTATTTTATCATAATAAGCAGCCTAAGTCAAGGGCGATTCCGGGATTCCTGAACGGGTCGCTTGACTGATTCCGGCTTACGGTATACAATTAGGAAGGTGGGTGAAGAAGTTGGAGCTGTCCATCTTAAAATAGATACTTGGGAAAGGGTAGATTGAATGAAGAGGAAAATATTAGCCACACCACGCTCGTTTCGCAAAAGTCCAGGCCGGCATAAGGAGATGTTGAAAGAGGCGGGCTACGAGTTGGTGGAAAGCCCTTTTCAGCAGCTCGCCACCGAAGAGGAGATGATCGACCTGATCCGAGACATGGACGGATGCATCCTGGGGCTGGATCCAGCCACGGCCAAAGTCATCGCCGCCGCGCCCCGCCTGAAAGTCATCTCCCGCTACGGGGTGGGCCTGGACAACATTGACGTGGAGGCCGCTACTGCGGCTGGAGTGGTAGTCACCAGAACGATCGGGGCCAACCACGTCGCCGTAGCCGAGTTCACGATGGGGCTTATTCTGACCCTGGCCCGCACTATCATTCAGCAGGAGCGTATAGCTCAGTCTGGCTCCTTCAAGGCTATGACCGGGGTCGAGTTGGCGGGCAGTACGCTGGGCATCGTGGGCCTGGGGCGCATCAGCCGCGAAGTGATCGGGCGAGCGATTGCCTTTGGGATGAACGTCCTGGTTTACAGCGGGCACCCGGACGCGGATCTGAAGGGAGTGACCTACGCTCCTCTGGACTCCTTGCTGAAGGAGTCCGATTTCGTGTCCTTACACTGTACCTTCACCCCCGACCGCCTCAACCTTATCGGTCGAGAGGCGCTCCAGGCCATGAAACCCACGGCCTACTTGGTGAACACGGCGCGCGGAGAATTGGTTGACGAGGAGGCGCTCTATCTGGCCCTTAAGGAAGGCTGGATCTCGGGGGCGGCCTGCGACGTCTTCGTCCACGAGCCGCCGCTGGGCAGTCCGCTGCTGGAATTGGACAATTTCGTCGCCACCCCTCACGCCGGAGCCAGGACGCAGCAGGCCGTCCAGCGTATGGGGCTTATGGCCTCTGAGAACGCGCTCAAGGTCCTGGGCGGCGACAGGCCGGAGCACACGGTCAATCCCCAGGTTTACGAGAAGTTGACGTGAACGAACGGTCAACGGATTTCTTAACGGATTAAACGGATTGTCCCGCTCGTTCACACGTTCTGACGAAACCACCGGAACAGGTGCCCTATTGAGGAGTAGAATATACGCTCTGTTTGCTGCTGGGGAACTCGTTGCCGCCAGCGAGCATCTAAATCCGTTTAATCCGTTACTATAATCCGTTGACAGTGGTGGTGCCGGGGCGTATCGGACGCTAGGGCATGTGTGCCAGTCTGTCGAAAGGGGCCTGCATCCGGTCGTGGATTTCCTTGAAGAGCGCATACAGATAGTCGTAGCAGGTAGCGGTGGAGGGGTCGGGCTGAAAGGCTTTTTCCACCCGCAGGCATTGCTCCGCTCCGGCGCGTACGTCAGCGTAGACCCCCACTCCCACGCCCGCCAGAATGGCCGAGCCTAAGATGCCTCCCTCCGAGGCTTCGAAGGTGTAGACCGGTTTGTGGTAGATATCGGCCTTGATCTGCGACCACAGATCGCTCCGTGCCCCGCCGCCAATGGTGTACACCTGGCGCACCTTGTTGCCTGCGTCCTCGACGATCTCAAGCGGGCGGCGCAACTCGAAGGTGACTCCCTCCATGATAGCCCGCACCATGGCTCCCACGCCGGTGCGGGGCGTAAGCCCGAAAAAGACGCCGCGCGCGAAGGGCGTGCCCAATGATCGCTCGCCCATCAGGTAGGGGAAGAACAGCAAGCCTTCGCTGCCCGGCTCAATGGCCGCCGCTTTGGGGTTCAGGAGGTCGTATACCTCCTGGCCGCTTCGCTCAGCTTCCGCCGCCTCTGCCCGGCACAACTCATCCTTGAACCACTTCAGCGCCCCACCTCCTGAGTCGCTGATGCCGAACGGGATCCAGCCCGGCATCGTGTGGTGCAGGTTCATCAGGCGCGGATCCAGGACAGGCTCCTCCACGTATACGGCCATGATGGACGCCGTGCCCGTGATGTCCGACGCCCGTCCAGGTTCGATCAGGCCCGACGAGGTCAACATACACAGCATGTCGCCCGCGCCCACGGCCACCGGCGTCCCCGCGGCCAGGCCGGTGAGAGAGGCTGCTTCGGCTGTGATCTTACCCACCACGTCCGAGGAGGGACGCACCTCGGGCAGCCTGTCGATGTCCAGCTCAAGGTAGCCGACCAGTTCTGGCGACCAGGTCTTGGTCCTGGCGTCCATCAAGAACGCGCCGGAAGCCTCGGACCAGTCCGTGGCGATCTGGCCCGTCAGGTGATAGTTGATGTAGTCCTTGGAAAGAACAAACTTCCAGGTCTTGTCATACACATCCGGCTGGTGAACCTTCAGCCACCTGATGTTGAACCCCAGCCAGTTGGGGACCGGCGGACTGCCAGCCAGACGCATGGCGGCCTCCAGGTGCGGCCCGGCTTTGAATTCGTCCACCAATGCGGCGCTGCGCTTGTCGCACCACAATTGCACGCCGTGGCTCAGCAGTGCGCCATCTTTGCCCAACGGCACGGTGGCGTGCATCTGCCCACACACCCCCACGGCCAGCACCTCGTCGGGCGTGGCCTGGGCCTGTTCCATGGCCTGGCGAATATTATCCAGCGCGTTGCGCCACCAGACATCCGGGTCTTGCTCGGCCCAGCCTGGCCTCGGAGTCATCATCTCCTGGGAGGTGCTGGCGCTGGCTACCACCCGACCCTCGACATCCAAAAGGGCGACACGCGTGCTCTGCGTGCCCACATCGATCCCCATAAGTAGTTGACGCTTCAAGACGAATCTCCTTCAGCTTGTGCGGCCTTTCTCCACTTCCTCCCGGAAGCGAGCAGCCCGTTCGGTGATGGCCTCGAAGTCGCCGGCATCCAGCAACTTCTGGTTGATCAGCGAGCCACCTACTCCTACCACATCGGCCCCGGCCCGAATGAAATCAGCCGTCGTATTCAGGTTCACCCCGCCAACGGGCACCAGCCTGATCTGGGGCAACGGCCCTTTGAGAGCTTTAAGGTAGGCCGGGCCTCCCGCGCTGGCCGGAAAAACCTTGACCATATCCGCGCCCGCCTCCCAGGCGGTGAGCACCTCGGTGGGCGTATAGGCCCCGGGGACGACCGGCACGCTGTAGCGCCTGCATATCTCGATGGTCCCCAGGTTGAGGGTGGGGGCCACCACAAACTGGGCCCCGGCCAGGATCACCGCCCGCGCCGTTTCTGGATCGAGCACGGATCCAGCGCCAAAGATCACGTCCGCCCCATATTTGGCGGTGGCCTGCTCGACGATCCCGATAGCGCCGGGGGTGGTCATGGTAACTTCGATAGCGTTCACCCCACCAGCCAGAACCGCATCCGCGGCGGCCAGCAGTTGATCGGGGCTTTTGGCGCGCATGATAGCCACCACGCCCGTCTTTCGGATCGATTCCAGCATGTCTTCTTTAGTCATTGGCTCCTCCAGATTTTGGTAGGTGCCTGGCGCTATTATGAAACCGAAGGATAACGAACGTGAGAATTGAACGAACGCTGGCAGTGTTATCGATAATAGTATCTCCCCTCAAGACTGTGGTTGCTCATTGCGTCTGCAGGTTTCATCCGAGCGTGTGAAAAACGGTTCAGTTCGTTAAATTCTACTGTTCGTTGTTGATCGTTTTTCATAGCAACTTCCAAAAGTGTCAGGCACGTTATCTATCTGTGTTAATCTGTGTTCATCGGCGGTTCTTAGTGCTACATTGGATCGACCTGGATGGTGATCCAGAAGCACTCCAACGGGAAGTCGGTCGTGTTGCGCGTGGCGTGAAATGGCCCCGGTTTGATGTAGAGCGTGTCGCCGGCCGTGACCTCGAATTCTTCGCCGTCCACGACCATCACGCCGCTCCCCCTGACAAAATAGTAGACTTCCTCGCGGTCGGGGTGCTCGTGGCCGCGCGTGGTACAACCCGGATATATGATGGTGTATCCCACCTGTAGCCGTCCTGAGACGGTCTGCTCAGGGGCCAGCATCAGGAAGACGTCCCGCCGGATGTCGTCGCCTTTCTCCCGCAGCAGGGCGGCGAAGGCGCTGCCGCTCTCCTCTACCTTCATGTCTGCTGCACGCTGCAAATGAACCTGGGACTCAGTCAACTTGTCTGCTCCTTTCCGTCCAGATTTTTCTAAAAGGATTCGATTTCTTGAGGATATTGCGTTCCTGGTAGACCTGAGCGGCCTCGCGCACAAAGGCGGCGGTCAGCGGCGCATCGAGGTCGTTTTCCAGGTGATCGGCCAGGGTTATCAACTCCTCGTAGGTGCTGCGGCCTGGGCGCAGGGCGTTGTAGATGGCCAGCACTTCCTGGTTGGAGGTGCCCGTCAATTCGGCGGCGCGGCGCAGATTGTCGGCCAGTTGCCGGTAGCCTGCGGCCTCGGCGGCCTCGGCCTGGCAGCGCAGCGTCTCGCCGCTGATGAAAAAATCCTCGGCGGTTAATTCGCCGGCGCGAACGGCCTCCATGTTGAGTTCATCCAGGAGGCGCCCGCTTGCGGTACAAACAGTGTCGTTCGGCATACTACTTCTCCTTCAGTGGCCCCTGGAAACCAGGTTTTTCAGCAAAATCTGGTTTCTTCCAGTGCAATTCGCCGGGTGGCCGGTGGCGCTCGATCTGCTGCGTCTCGCGCAGGTGCAGCAGCGTGGTCTGCACGATGAGCCGCAGACGGACGGTGTTGTCGATCTTGACCGGCACGGGGGTAGTCGGCTGCCCGGTGGCGTAGCGGGCCGCGTTGCGCCCGATCTGACGGTAGGTGTCCAGGTCGAGGTTGGGCGCCTGCGAGAAAAGCTCCAGATTGTCGAGCGGGGCCAGATGGCGCTGGTGGATGACGGTCGTGCCTTTGGACTGCATCCCGATGGCGACGCCGGAGCCGCTCAACTGGGCGCCCGCCAGGCCGATGAAGGCGCAGTCTGAGGTGTGGTGGATACGCACCAGGCGGGCGGGCACCCCTTCCTCCTGGATGCCTTGCAACGTGGCGGATAGCACCTCACGATGGTCCAATCCGCCGATGGTGTGCCCGATCTCGGCCCCGAAGGCCGGGCCGAGGGCGACGACCACCTCGGGCTGGTCGCTCTGGGCGGCAGGGCCGATCTCCTCCAGCCAGGTTTCACGCCGGGCGGGGCCGAGGCTCTCCAGGTAGGCGCGCGGCTCCCAGGCTTGCGGCAGGTTCTGTACGGCTGACCAGCGCTCGCCTTCCAGGCGATAGCCGCTGCCTGGCCCCTGGTAATCGTTGGGGTCAGTCAGCACGCTGAGCACCTGGAAGTCAGCGCCAAAGATAGCCGAGGGCTGGAGGTAATCGCCGATCACCCGCTGGCGCTGCATCTCCAGGACGTTGGCGGCCACGTCGTGAAAGCCGCTCTCTTCGAGGGCCTTGACGACTTCCACCGCAGTCAGGGGGCCGTCGAGCAGTCTTTGCGCGGCCTGGAGATCGGCCACTTTGTCCCGGTCGGGCATGTCTTCGCTGTTATAAGCCGTGACCGCAGCCTCGATCTCAGCCTCGGTAATAGGGGGAAAGCCCAGGGCCTCGAACACAGCCTGAATGGCCCGCGCCCCGCGCTCACGTATGCGCAGCACGTCCTCTTCGATGACGGGCGTGAGGCCGCCGTCAACCTGCATGTCGCGCTGGAGCACGTACCAGTCGTCCAGCTCGGTCACGTCAAAGTTGCCGCCGCCAAACATATTGTCGTAGCGCGGGATGGCTCCGTAGCCCGAGGTGATGAAGTCGGTGCCAGGGATGAATTGCAGCATGAGCTTGGCGCTCTTGCGCATTTCCGAATGAGAGGCCAGGGCGTCGTTGCCAGAAGCCACCTCCAGGCCGAGCATCATGGCGACCAGGTTCTCGGCCAGGACGGTGCGCACCCCGCCGGGCAGCGATTCGGGCAGGGCGATGCAACTGATCGAGCCGTTCTGCGTGCCCTGGCTGCCCGCCCCGCGCGTGATGAGCAGGCAGCGCGCTTCCAGGTAAAGCATCGACTTGCCCTCGGAGTGACCCATCAGGGCGGCCGCGCCCGTGCCCGAGGTGTAGCGGGTCTTGACCCCTCGACTGGCGTAGGCCGCTCCGAGAAAAGCCTTGGACCAGGGCGTGTCATCGCCGTCGATGAAAGTGTCCTCGGTGCCGTAGACCGACAGCGTTTCAGAGTAGCTGGTCAGGCCCTTGAACCCCAGCCGCAGATTGACCGCTTCTTCCACCGCGCACTGAGTGAGCACCCCGCCCCGCCCGGTCTGCGAGCCTACCAGCACGGCCAGGGCGTTGAGCGGCGCGTAGCGAGCCACGCCCACAGTGGTCTCGACCTCGGCGAAGCCACGCCGCGCCGCCTCGGCTGCGTCGGCGGCCAGCAGGGCCGGATGCTCCTTGCGGTTGGTGACGTGGGCCTGGTTGGCCGGCGTGCGCCGGGCGCGCATCTTAGCCAGGCCCATCATCATCTCCAGCACGCTCATCTGCTGCACGACGTCCACCAGTTTGGCGGGCGTGCAGCCGCTCGCCAGCTCCAGGACTGCGGCGCGCGGCACGTTGACGTCCACCAGCATGTGGGCAATCTGGCGGGCGGGCGTGTTCATGGCCCGTTCGGCCACCTCAAGGTTGAGAGCGTGCCCGGCGATGAAATGATCGATCAGGTCGAACTCTTCACGCCGCACTCCGTCCATCTCGACCACCACCCCGTCCTCGATCTCCAGGCTGGGGGCGGGGTCGAGAGGGCTGTCCATAGCGATCAGGCCCACCTGGGGCCAGGATTTGATGAATGTCTCGCGGTTGATGGGGCGCTCAGCGAGTTTCTGGAAACGTTTCGAACGCATAATGTCCCTTTCGTGTTTCGTTGTGAAGCCTATGAGCGCTCAGACGGCTATTTAAATTCCAGGTATTTATCACATACCCAGCCTTCCTGGTCGCCAACTTTGACGTAGTAGAACATGCAGCCCTCCAACGCGCTCCAGACCTTGTCGGTAGTGACCCCCGTATCGCCAGGCTTCACCTCGCCGACGACGCGCGTGGCGTTGGAGGTCTCCCACAGTTCAACCACATTACAGCCGTCACATTTAATCGTGACTTGACTCCCCGTCGCCTTCGAGCCGCACGCCACAAATAGCGGCAGCAACACAACCAGCAGTACGACGAGCCAGATCAACCCCTCTTGTTTTCGCATTATCTCACTCCTTGTAAGTAAGCTTATAAGAAACACGTTTGGGTCAGCGCACAATCTTGGTTCGCGGCTTCTCCACGTGAGCTTTCACCTCTGCCAGGGTGATCCAGCCCTGATCGCCGGGGACCGAATGCTTGAGGGCGGACATGGCGTCCCCATAGCTGATGGCTTTCGCCACATCGCCGGTCAGGAGTCCGTAGAGAAAGCCGGCGTCGTATGCGTCGCCGGAGCCGACCCGGTCGATCAACTCCAGGTCAATCCTGGCGCTGCTGGCGTGGGTCTGACCGTCATCGGTGACAGCCACGCTGCTCCACACCCCCCGCAATACCGAGGGCGCCTCCCGGATCGTAAGGGCGGCCACCTTCAGACCATACCTGTCCACGAACTGGCGGGCAATGTCGGCCGGCTGGCCCTCCAGGCCAAACACAATGCCCGCGTCGTCGGAGGTGGTGAGCAGGATATCCACGTCGTGAAGCAAGGCGCCGATACATTGGCGCGCCTCCTCCGGCGACCACAGCCGGGCGCGATAGTTCATGTCGAAGCTGACCAGGCTGCCAGCCTGCCTGGCGGCCTTGATCGCCTCCTCGGTGACCGCCTGGCAACTGGCGCTCAAGGCGGGCGTGATGCCGCTCACGTGGAAGACCCTGGCGCCCTCCAGGATGCCCGCCCAGTCAACCGTACCTGGCTCGATCTGGCTTATGGCCGAGCCTTTACGATCGTAGTACACCCGGCTGGCGCGGGTGGAGGCCCCCATCTCGCAGTAGTATAAGCCAACCCGACCTTCGGATGTCCACTGCACGTGCGAGACGTCAACCCCCATCTCGCGCGCCTTGTTGGCGATCATGCGCCCTAATGGGTTGTCAACCAGGCGCGACACCCAGGCCGTGCTGAGGCCCAGCCGGACGGTGCCCCAGGCGGTGTTTAACTCGGAACCGCTGGCGTTGACGTTGAAGACACTCGTTTGCTCCAATCGTTGAAAATCTGGCGGCGTGAGGCGGAGCATCGCCTCACCGAACGTGACAATATCGTACATACCTCTGTTTCCTTCCTTTACCTGTCCATGAATTCCAGGATCACCTGGGCCGTCAATTCTGTGGCATAAGAGGCCACCTTTGCGCACTTCAGATATTCTCCCGAGTCGTGGAAAGCCTGGTTGGCCTCCATGTCTCGGAAGTCAACTCCGCTGATATCGCCGCAGCGGGTGCTGCCCACCAGCGGCTCTCTCCGATCCTCCAGCCACAACTCGACCAACCTCTGAGCAGGAGGAGCGATCTTCATCAAGCCTTCGTAGCCTGTCGTCAGATCGCTGCGTCCTCCGAAGAGCATTCCCAGGATCAAACCTCCTGCCACCAGTGCGCCACAGGAGCCCTGGGCGGTGTGCAAAAAGCCCGGCAGCGCAGCCGAAGCCGACATAAACAGCGGATCTTCGACATCGAAAAGCTCGAAAAAGGTCCTCAGCACAGACTGGGTGCAACCGGAAAACTCCTTTTCGTAGAAGTAGGCTCTCTCGCTGGCTTGCTTCTTGAATAATTCTGGATCGTGGATAATCAAATCTGCTTTTTTCCTGAACTCTGGGAGCATCACATAACCTCCTTTGGCTCTATTCTATAGTTTTATTATCTCTCACTTCCATTTCTATTCCTAATTCATCGAACCCTTTCTGCAAAAAGCTCCTTATCTCTTTATATTTTGGATCGTCAAAGGCGGGCAGGATCATGGGTTTTCTCGGAAAACCGCCGTCGAAACCTCTGGCATACAGTCCCATGTGGGAAGCGATCGTGCTGTCGGTGAAATGCATTTTTTTGCTTAGATCCATCATAACCATGTAAGCTTTCTCTGATCTTTCTCGATCACCTTCGAAGGTCCATTTTAGCAGGGCGGTCATAATTTCCGGGGCCCAATTATTCATGCCCGCAATGGTGGCCTGAATTCCCATGTAATAGAAAGGAAGCCAGCCCTTTGAAGTCCCCAGGATGATCTCAAAATTCTTGTCATTGATCCTGGCATCGTAATATACAGTACTGACGAACCCGACATCCAGCGGGCTATCCTTAAGACCTGCCAGCCCTATATCCTGGAGCTTTTGAACGGTGCCGAGCGTGAAGGTAAATCTTGAGGTCGCCGGATTATTATAGGCGTACACCGGGGTATCAACGCTTTCCAGGATCTCCTGGTAATATCTAATGATCAGTTCTTCGCTGTGCCTGTAGTAAAAAGGTGGTACGGCGCTGATTCCGTCCACTCCGATTTCGTCGGCAGCTTTCGCCAGTTCTACGGTGGACTTCGTATCAATGCAGCCAACGTGGGGAAGTAAAATCTTGCTCTCAAACTCGGAGGCGACTTCTTTGGCCGCCTTGAAGACCTCAATGCGTTCCTGGTTGGTCATCAGGGGGCCAGACCCGTATGAGCCGGTCAGAAAAAGGCCGTCCAGACCTTTTTCGAACATCCAGCGCATGTGCCATTTTGTCTTTTCTACGTCCAGGTTGCCATTGGAGTCAAAAAAGGTTATGTTTGGAACCAGCGATCCTTTTATCATAATGACACCTCCTGGTTTGCCTAAAAGCTCCGTGTGCAATCGAGGAGCTTTTGAAATTTTTGATATTGCTCCTGGTAATAAGCGTGTATCTCTTCCCTGGGATGGACGCGTTTCCGGGCAGCGGCCAGAGCAGCGAAATCCTGGAGATTGGCCCTCAGCCCCAAAGAGACTACTGCCAGCATGGCCGCTCCTCTGGCAGAGCCTTCTGCGCTTTCGGGCACGGCGAGCGGCACTCCGAACATATCAGCCGCAATCTGTAGCCACAGGGGAGAAGAGGTAAGCCCTCCCGTCACCCGTATTTCGTTAAACTGGCCCTTGAGCATGGCCTGAATGCTTTCAGAAACCACGTAGAGCGAACGGGTGATCCCTTCCAGGACCGCTCTGACAAAATGGCCTCTGCGATGTCTAAAATCGAGGCCGAAAAAGCTGCCCCTGGTGTGAGGACACCAGACAGGGCATTGCTCGCCTCCCAGGTAGGGAACGAAGAGCAGATTCTCGGCTCCCGGCGGAACGGCAGACGCGATTCTGGCCGCATACTCATGGATGGGTGCGTCCCATGCTTTTGGCTTCTCAGTCTCTTCCATCCCTGAAAAGAAATTCTTCAAAAACCAATCGTAAACGATCCCTCCGCTACTTACGATGCCGCCTATGACCCACAAGTCCTCATCTACAACGTAAGTCCACAATCTGCCTTCAGGATCAACCTTAGCTTCAGAAATTATCAAGCGGGCAGCGGCGCTCGTTCCGACGTTAACTGCCAGGGTATCGGAACTATAGGCTCCAACACCGACACTGGCTAATGGGCCATCTCCTCCACCAATGATAAGCGGGGTGTCAGGCGGAAGCCCTATCAGATCGATAATCTCTTGATTCCAACTGGTGAAGATATTTCTTGGGGGCGCTAATTCAGAGAGATTAGCAGAGGTTATATTAAGAAGTGAGAGAGCCGTTTCGTCCCAATGATGCTCTTTAATGTCAAACAGTCCCGTCGCCGAGGCGATGGACCAGTCAGCCGCCCACTGGCCGATAAGCCTGAAGATCACGTATTCCTTGATGGAGGTGAATTTTGCATTCTCTGGCAGTGCGAAATTTT
The DNA here is from genome assembly GCA_034417895.1 of Anaerolineae bacterium. GTDB lineage: Bacteria > Chloroflexota > Anaerolineae > CAZYHC01 > CAZYHC01 > DAOULT01. The sequence continues at coordinate 38,761 of DAOULT010000105.1, forward strand.
CCTTAAGCCACTGAATCTTGGCTAAGGGGTATATGGCATCAATGGGGCACCCGGTTCTCTGGTAGAGCCCCTGAGCTTCCGGGCGCTGGCTGATCGATTGAGCAATTTCTGCGCTGCGTGTGTCGGACCAGGTCAGGGAGTTTGTGAGCGCCTTGCCATCGGCATCAACCGCAAGTATGCTGTATAGTTGAGAACTGAATGAAACACCTGATATCCGACTGCTCTCTGGTAGGGATGTTGCTATCTCTCGTATGGCCCTCAGCACGGCGTCGAAAATAACTTCGGGCTGCTGTTCGCTCCAACCTCTATGGGGAGCAAGGATCGGATAAGGCTTTCTTACTATAGCAACCTGGTTGAGGTCGGTGTCAAAGAGAACGGCTTTGGTTGCGCTCGTTCCAATATCTACTGATAGAATGAAATCGCTTACACTCATTTGAGGCACGAATTATTCGTAATAGTGCAAATAAGACTTCATATCATCTCCTAAGAAAGCTTTCCACACAATAAGGTTGTACTCATTGTCCCAATCCAACTCTCCACCAAAGAGTTCGTGCAAATGGTTGTTGTTAAACACGAGATTGCCCCGGTTATCAAAGGTCATGCCATCCACCCAGATCATCCGCTCATCGGTCACGAATGGGTTGAACGTCTTCTCCTCTGGCTTGTAAATGCCTATCCCCTGCCCTTCCAGCATGGTGTAATAGATATTTCCTTTGTTATCGGCTCCTAAACCATCCGAGTTGGTGCCCTTATCGCCCAGGTTAATAACTGCCTTTTCGATTTCCTGGTGCGGCGTGCTCATATCTTGCAAAAGCGAGGCGTCGATGCCGTACAGGTTCCGCCCGGTCAGAGGACACCAATAAAGGGTTTTTCGATCCGCCGCCAGGGCAATGCCATCGGCCCCGGTGCGCATCGGCTCATCTCTCCATACCTTTTTGCCGGCAATCTCGAACCAATAGCCGGGGACATCTTGCGTGCTTTCGTGCTGGTGCAAAACTCTTCTCAGTTCTTTGGTGCGCATGTTGTAAACGATCAAGCCGCCCTCCAGCGGATCAGTAAAGATCCCGGAGTCGGCGATGTAAATAAAACCATTCTGGTTATCGACCATGAGGTCGTTCAGGAATGAGGCTTTGTAGGAGGCAATCTCGTCTGGAATCTTGATTGACTCGACCAGTTCGTTGCTGTCGATATCCCAGCACACCAGTTTTTGCGCCCCGTCGATGCAGGGAGCCCCTTCTACGTGCCCCTGATCTAAAAACCAGGCTCTATTGTTTTCATCTATTTCCCAGCCGAGCACCGATTGAAGGGCCTTCGGATCGCCTATCTTATTCATCTCCCAGTTGGGGTAGGCCGCTAGAAGCGGTTTGCCATCCACCACTTCAATTTTGTTGACGGTGGCCGGAATGCCAGCCGCCCAGCGCGGAACGGACACGTAGTAATTTCCATCGCGGTCGATTTTAACCCCGGCGGGCATGGCTCCTTTCCAGTATTCCTGTTCGTAAAATTCGGCCTTCATTTCTTTATCTTCAAGCAACCAATCCAGGCGGCTCCAGTGGAACAATATTTCATAGTCGCCAATTTGCCCGCTCATAATTGCGCATTACCTCCCCAATAAATATTGATCAGCAACAATCTCTCATTCTGAAGGGGATGCGGAGCCCAAAGCCGGGCTTATCTCAAAAACCAGACATTTGAGTTCCTCCCCCAAAAGCAGGCTGGCGTCCAGAATCTCCAGCCCGGCCAGTTTCCCATCGGAGCCATAGTTAGCGGTTACATCCTCACTCAATGGGCGGGCTTCGGCTGTGCCCGGGGCCAAAGGACGTAATTCTATATATAGAGCATCCACCTGAGAGTCATAATAAACCTTCATCCTAAACCGTATTTCTCAGCCTGCTCTCTCAGGAACTTCAGGCCCTCCCGCGCCAGGAACTCGGAGGGTTGAGTCGGGGGTCGCCACAACCTGATGGCTGCCGCCAGATCCGGGTTGACCGCCGGGAAGGACTTGACGACCAATGGCCCTTTGTAGTTGGCGTCCACCAGCCCGCGGAACACCTGCTCCCAGTTGACCGTGCCGTGGCCGAGCAGGCCGCGATGATTCTCGCTCATGTGCATGTAGCCCAGCACGTCGGCGCAGTCAACCAGCGGCTTATATAAGCCCTCCTCCTCCTCGATGTTCATGTGGTACGTATCGGCGTGGATCACGATATTATCTGCGCCGATGGTCAGAATGGCCTCCCTGGTGTCGGCCAGCGTATTGTACAGGTTGCTTTCGTAGCGATTGACCACCTCGATACCCAACGTGATACCGCGCTTTTTGGCTTCCAGCGCCACCTGGCCCAGGGTGTCAATCACCACCTGGCGCTCTCCGCTGAACTTCCCCAGGGCGAAGGCGATACACCCGCCAAGGTAAGTTCCCCCTACGGCTTCGAGCTTTTCCAGCGCGCTGACGAGGAATTGGCTGGCTTTCTCCGGCTCTTCGGGCATGTGCGCCCATTCGGGCAGCACCAGCGACCCCGTCGCCTCGATTCCGGCTTCGGCCAGGGCCTTCTTGTGCGCCGCCGCCTCGAACTCTTCGGGCTTCAGCAGGGAGATCTCGATGAAATCGAAACCGATCTCGCCCGTCGCGGCAATGGCCTGGTTGCCCTTTTCCGTCGTCCACTCATCGATCCACAGGAAAGTATGTGCCCCATACTCAGGCATGTCAGTCCTCCTTTTCCTTCTCCTTTTCAGGCTTCTCGGTGACTCTCGCCTTGCAAATCCTCGGGAGTGCCCCATCGTCCCATGGGGATGCGGGCCTCGATGTTAAACCGGGGATTGTTGACCAACGGATCGGTTAGATCGGTATGCATGTTTCACCGATTCGTTGGTTCTACGCCTGGTTAGTTAGCGCCCGCCCGCTCTCGGCGTCGAACAGCAACATGTGGGTGGGGTCGAAGGCCAGCCACAAGGTCTGCCTGGGCTGAGCGCGAAACTCCGGCGCGGCCACGATCTGGAGGCGCGTCTTGAGCACGTCCACGCTGACGATGGTCATGTCGCCCAAAGGCTCAACCACAAAGACCTGGGCCGGGGTGGTGTAAGGCGCCGACTTTTCCAGCCCGATGTCAACGTAGAAGGGGCGGATGCCCAACGTCACGCGCCGCGGAATGGCGTCTCGTTGCGCCAGGGCCTCGCTGTGGGAGGATATCTCGATGGCGAGGCCATTGTGCTTCAACACGTGGCGCCCCGCTTCCTGGCCGTACTCGCACTCCAGGAAGTTCATGGGCGGCTCACCTACGAAGCCTGCCACGAACGTATCGGCGGGGTTGTGGAAGATCTCGTCGGGGGTGCCGACCTGGCGGATCAGGCCCTGGTCCATCACGGCCACGCGGTCAGCCAGGGCCATGGCCTCCTCCTGGTCGTGCGTCACGTAGATCATGGTGTAGCCCAGCTCGATGTGCAGACGCTTGAGATAGGCGCGCATGCGGCCGCGCTGGCGGGTGTCGAGGTGGGAGATAGGCTCGTCCATCAGGAAGACCCTGGGGGCGCGGGTCAGCGCCCGGGCCAGCCCCACTGACTGCTGCTGACCACCGCTCAGGTGGGTGGGCATACGGTCCAGCAGGTCGGTTATCTCTAAGATGCCGGCGATCTCCTGCACGCGCTCGTCCACGTCAGCTTCGGACCACCTGGCCGCGCGCAGGGGGAAGGCCAGGTTCTCGTACACGTTCAGGGTCGGATACAGGGCGTAGGTCTCGAAGGCCATCGCCACGTTGCGATCGCGGGGGCGTATCTTGTTGACCAGTTCTCCGTCGAAGTAGATGCTGCCGGCAGTGATCTCCTCCAGCCCGGCGATCATCCGCATCGTGGAGGACTTGCCGCAACCTGACGGTCCCAGGAAGGACATGAACTCCCCATCGGCGATGTCCAGGGAGATACCGCACACCGCCTCCACGTCCCCGTACTTTTTCCACAGTTTTTCTAAAGTTACTGAAGCCACCTCTAATCGCCTCCAGGTTGGTACTTGATAGCTTGTAGTAACGACTTTAGTCGTTGTTGAACGCGGAAGAAGCGACTGGAGTCGCCACTACGAACTCATCATAATCACTATAGTGAGGTACTGGGCCGAGGGTGGGCGATAGCCAGCCCGTCAGCAAACACGTAAAGGTTGTCTGGGCCGAGGTTCAGCCAGACCGTGTCCTTGACTTGGAACGTGAGTTCGGGCGGCGTCACCACCTGTATCAGATTCTTGCCCAGTTTGGCCGTGAGAAGGTTACGATGCCCTAGCGTTTCGGTCACGTACACCTCGCCTGGTACGTTGTGAGTCTCGTCTGCCGAGGGTAATGCCGTGACGTCGGTGGCCCGCACGCCGAGCCGGAACGAATGGGGCCGGCTCTTTTCCTTGACGTAGGCGTCTACCTCCGGGCTGGCAGGCAAACGGACGTCATTCTCGGGGAGGCGGAAAACGGGCTGGCCGTCTTCCACGGCGTACTCCATGTCCATGAAACTCATGGGCGGTTCGCCCACGAAGCCAGCCACGAACTCGTTGGCCGGGCGGCGGAAGATTTCGTCTGGAGAGCCGAGCTGCATCAACTGCCCCTCGTTAATCACCGCCACCCGGTCGGAGAGGGCCATGGCTTCGCGGCAGTCGTGCGTCACGTGGATGACCGTGGCCTCCTTCTCGGCGCACATGGCTTTCAACTCGCCGCGCATGTGGTGGCGAAGCTTGGCGTCGAGGTGGGAGATAGGCTCGTCCAGCAGGTAGACGTCGGCCTCGCGGATGAGCGCCCGGCCCAGGGCCACGCGCTGCCGCTGGCCGCCGCTCAGAAAGCCGGGACGGCGCTCTAGCAGGTCAGATATCTGCAAGATATCCGCCATGCGCTGCACGAGTCGCCGCACCTGGTCATCGCCATAGCGGCGCGCCCGCAGAGGAAAGGCCAGGTTCTCGTACACCGACAGGTGCGAATAGAGGGCGTAGTTCTCGAAGACCATGGACATGTTGCGATGCTCAGGGGGTACGTCCGTAAAAGACCGTCCTCTGAAGTGGATCTCTCCGCTGGTCGGTTTCAGAATGCCGGCAATCAGACGCAGGGTGGTGGTCTTGCCCGCCCCCGCCGGACCGAAGATGACCAGGAACTCACACTCTTTGCAGGTCAGGCTCAGGTTGTTCACGGCCACCGTTTTTCCGAACTTTTTGGTCAGAGAGCGCAGTTCCAGCATTGGTTACGACCCGCCTTCCTCTGTAGTTATAGTTTCGCCTGTCTGAGTCGCCCGTGTAGCCTTTCGCCACCCCAGGTAGAAATAGATGCCGCCCACGATGACGGCCACCACCAGACCCGGCCCCACGCAGGCGAGCACGGGGTCCAAGAACTTGAGCCACACCAGGCCCACGAAAATGGCGATCATGACAGACCAGAAGAAACGATCCCAAGTGTCAGCCAGGGACATATTTGTACTCCTCCTTTAGCCGCGCACCGCGCCGAAGGTCAGGCCCCGCACAATGTAGCGTTGCAGCAGAAGGGCGAAGATCAGCATCGGAAACACGCACACCGTGGCCGCCGCCGATAGCGGCCCCCACAATATGCCACGCTGCGTCCAGAAGCCGGCCACGCCCACGGTGATAGTGCGGGCCACGTCACGGGTGAGCAGGAAAGCGAAAAGAAACTCGTTCCAACTGAAGATCAGGCAGAAGATGGCCGTGACGGCGATGCCCGGCGCAGCCAGCGGCAACACCACCCGCCACAACACCTGCAAACGCGAGTAGCCATCCAGGCGCGCCGAATCCTCCAACTCTATCGGGATGTCCTGGAAGAAAGAGTGCAGGAGCCAGATAGCCAGCGGAAGGTTAAATACGGTGTAACATACCACCAGCGCCCCCGGCCTATCCAGGCCCAGAGACAACGCCCGTCCGACGGTGGTGTTGCCGATCTCCTTGAAGATCACGAAGAAAGGAATGATCACGGCGATGGCCGGCATCATGCGGGTGGTGAGGATGAAAAACATCAGATTTCCGGCGCCCGGGTTGTAACGGGCGAAGCTGTAGGAGGCCAGACAGCCCAGCACGATGACCAGAGCCGTCGAGAGCAGCGACACGATCAGCGAGTTCTTGATGAACATGGCGAAGTTGGCCTCTTCGAAGGCGTAGGCGTAGTTGGTGAGGGTCGGCTCAAACGTCCACTTCGGCGGACGGGTGAGAATGTCCGGCGGCGGTTTGAACGAGGTGCTGATCATCCAGTAGATGGGAAACAGGAAAAAAATTAAAAGGGCGATGACCAGCGTGTAGCGCACCAGGTCGGCCGTGGTAAAGGTTTTGGGTTGCATCGTTGACTTCTCCTCATTTGCTAGGCGCGCCGCGCCCGCTCGGCCTGGACGCGCATCATGGAACGCAGCGCCACGCCGGTGAACACGACCGTCACGTACAGGAATAAGAGCGATATGGCGCTCGCGTGATCCAGTCTGAAATATTTCAGGCCAATGCGGTACAGATAATAAGTCAGGGTCTCGGTCGCCGTCCCCGGCCCGCCGTGGGACAGCGACAAGATGGCATCGTACAGGCGGATGGCGTCGATGGTGCGCAGCACGAAGACCAGCGTCAACACAGGCATCAGCATGGGGAAGGTGAGCCGCCGCAGCACCTGCCAGGTTGAGGCCCCGTCCAGTTCGGCGGCCTCGAAAGGCTCTTTGGGCAGCGATTGCAGGCCGGCCAGCACGATGAGGGCCACGAAGGGCGTCCACTGCCAGATGTCGAACACGATCACGCTCGGCATAGCCAGGTGGACGTTGCCCAGCCAGTTTTGCTCCGGGAGGCCGAGCGCCGCCAGGATGCCGTTATAGACGCCGAAGTCGGGGTGGTACATGTAGCGCCACACCAGGCCCACCGCGGCCGGCGCTGAGGCCAGGGGCAGTATCAGCAGGCTGCGCACAATGCCCTTGAACCAGCGCAGCCCGTTCAGCAGGAAGGCAATGGCAATACCGAATACCATCTCGATGCTGACGGCGCCAACGGCAAAGATGAGCGTGCGACGCGTTGATTCCCAGAAGATCCTGTCGTTCAGGGCAAAGCGATAGTTGTCCAGGCCGATGAACGGCCCGATACCCACCGCGCTGGTCAGGTCCACGTGGCGGAAGGAGAGGTCGATGGCGTAAAAGAGGGGGAAGAGGGCGAAGAAGAGGATGATGATCATGGCCGGGGCGATGAGCAGGATCGAATACCAGGTATCCGACATCGCTCTCTTCGGCGCTCTGGTGGCCGCCGGTGTCTTTGGAACTGTTACATCCATTCTCACACTCCTTGTCCCAAAGGCATGGGGCCCCGCCCGGGAGCCCCATGCCTTCTTGGGGAATGTTACTTGCTATGTTGCTATTCCTTCCTCATCTGGACGCTCTTGTCGAAGGTGTACGGACACGGTACAGGGCTGTAGTCTTCGCCCAGGTGGTCGTTGGGGATCTCGCACGGGCCGCCGCAATGCAGCTCGATGGCTTCGGCCAGCTTCTGCATGGCTTCCTCAACGGAGTACTCGCCACTGGCGGCGGACGAGAACCAGGCGGTCTCCTCGTCGTAGATCTTGCCGCCCTGCGGCACGTAGTAGTAGTTGGGGTAGAAGCCGCACTCTGCGGTGTGATCGAGAACCTCCATCAGAGGCGGGAAGTGGCCGGCCGCCAGGCGCCGACCCTCGAGGAATTCCGGATCGGTGAGGATGCTCATACGGCAGGTGCTGCCCCCGCCCTCGGCGAACTTGCGCTGCGCTACAGGGCCAGTGATCCACTTGAGGAATTCCCAGGCCTCGTCGGGGTGCTTGCTGTCGGCGTTCAGGGCCAGGGTCAAAGCCCCAACCCAGGTGTGAGCACCTGGCGAGGTGGCGGCGCAGATCTCGGCCCCAGGCACCTCGTCCTCGGTCTTGACCATGTTGGGCCACTGGTCGAGGTAGAAGGCGGTGGTTTGGGCGATCAAGCCCTGGCGCATCTGGCCCACCACCTCGTCATAGGCCGAGGTCAGCGCTCCCGGCGGCGCATGGGGCAACAACTTGTCTACGTAAAGGTGAGCCGCTTCGAGGAAGCCCGGCTCGGTCGTGCCGGGGGTGCCGTCGTCTTTGATCAGATCCTGATCCTTCGTCCAGGCAATGGACATGAACTCGTCCTGAACGTGAGGGAAGCGGCCGGCCATCAGGCCGATGCCGTAGAACTCCTCGTCGATGGTTTCGCCCTTGAGCATCTCGCCCGGCTTGCGATGGAAGAATTCGGCGATGTCGGCCAGTTGCTCGTAGGTCTGCGGGACGTCCAGCGGGTAGCCATACTTCTCTTCGAAGGCTGCCATCTCGCCGGGATCCTCGAACAGGTCGCAGCGATAGAAGTAGCCCATGGTGAAGGTGTAGTACGGCAGCCCCCAGACCTTGCCCTTCCACCGGCATGACGCCTCGATCAGAGCCGGGTGGAGGTCCTCAAACTGGATCTCCTCAGGGTCACTGGCGGCGATATAGTCGTCAAGGGCAAGGATGTGGCCGCTGTTGGCGAACTCGGCCTTCCAGCCCACGTCGTAGGTGATGATGTCGTAGGCCCCGGTGTCGCCAACGAACTCGATGACCTGCTTCTCGTACAACTGGGAGAAGTCGATGTCGATGACCTCCACATTCCAGCCTGTTTTTTCCTCGAACTCCTTGGCTACTTCCTCAGCCCAGTCGGTGTAGAAGCCGGCGATGGTGGCCCAGGTGATGGTTATCGGTTCTTCCGCAGCAATCGGTCGGGGAGCTGAGAACCCCATAAAAAGGGTCATCACCAGGGCCACGACCAGGAACAATCTGTATGTACCTTTCATTGCTCTTTTCCTCCTCATTTGAGCGAACTAACTGGAGCGTTGTCAACACTCCTGATTACCTTTGGGCCTGTAGTTTCTCCTCGGTTTGATGGCTATCTCCTCACCTCCTTTCTTTCTACAGGAGCGCCGGGGCAGAATCATCCGAGGCCCCGGCTTCCACGTTTGTAACGCTTGCACCACGTTGGGCAGCCCCAACAGGGGGTTGTATGCGGGTGGCTTCTTCAGAGTAACGCGCTTCATTCGTAGCGGTGCACAATCTTGCCCAGCGGCAGGTACAGGTCGCCCTGACCGAAGAAGCCGCCGATGATGCGCTTAGGCTCAAGGATGTAGGTGGGATCAATCTCCGAGCGCTCGTAAACCACAGAAGCGCGCCCGCCGAAGAATTTGCCTTCCTGCGCCGTAAACTGGCCGGGGGTGAGGATCAACTGGCGCAGGGGAGGCTCACCCTCCTCGGCGGCGGGAATGTACTTCAGCGAGAAGACGCCGCCCGTGCTCCAGGGCACCTCGTCCATGCTGGCCTCGTACTCAGGGACGGTCAGCGCTTTAAGAATCTGGTGCCCCAGGCGATCCACCTGGCCGCGCACTGCCTCGTATTCGTGATACAGTCCAATGTCGGCCATCTTCTTCTGGTAGCCCCAGATCTCCCGGCCACCGGTCAGCGGCAGGTGCGAGTTGACGTACAGGAAAGGCTCGTAGTCGCCCTCGATGTCCCCAAACTTGACCTGCACGTAAATAGCGGCTTCCTTGAAGCCGCCCTGGGTGGTACCCAGCTCAAATTCCGAGACCCAGGTAATCACGATGTTGGTGCGCGGCTCCATCGGTTCCGGGAGCACGCGCCGCACGTTCTCGATGTCTGTCTCGTAGACGACCAACTGGACACGCATGTCCTTCCAGACCAGGGGGGGCTTGCCATACAGGTAGGACACTACAGGGTTGGTGTAGCCCCATTCTTCGATCTTCATTGATACCTCGCTCCTTATCTTTGATTATGGTTTCAGCCTCAAACGGCTGGCCTGAGCCTCCATCGTGGTCCTCGTTGGCCCTCACTCCGCCAGTTCTTCGAGCGGCGTCATGGTTACAGTTGGGTGACGATGGTATCAGAAGTGCAGGAGTCAATCCGATCTCAGAGAAACGGTGTTGCCATTGGCCTTCTGGCAAGTTCGAATCTTACTATAGCACAGAGCAGAGGTGTTGTCAAGTCTGTGAGCCTCTTGCCTTCGTCCAAAAGTTGGTTCCATCGCCATCCAGATAGGTGTGATCACCTATGGTTGTACTCCTGGAATGATGTCATCTTGTGATTACAAGTATACTTCATAAAACATCTTTTGTCAATAGTCCTTTGGCTCAGCCTAAGGCGATTGCATTTACCCGGTTCTGCGATTACGTTCCCTAAAAACGACCCAAAATAGGGCCTGAGTGGATCGAAAGCCTCACTAAAACCCCGATTTAACCCCGATTTTTGCCCGCAAGTGGGAGACAATTTTATAAATGCGATTGCCCTATGAACGGGCGTGTCCGCCTGTTACATTAACTAATTCCCTTCTGCCCGAGATTATGGTATAATATAATTACCTCGACATAATCAACCGGCAGGCAAGAGGGAATGAGTAGCCATGAACGACTTACTGCGGCAGAGCATTGTAGCCGTCCAGGCAGGAAACAGGGCTGAGGCCCGTCGGCTTCTTACTCAGGTGGTGGCCGAAGATCCATACTCTGAGTACGCCTGGCTGTGGCTCAGCGCCATGGTCGAAACGGACCGACAGCGCGAAGTCTGCCTGGAAAACGTGCTGGCTATCAATCCCGAAAATGCTTACGCCCTGGCAGAGTTAAGAGAACTGAGAGCGCAAAGGATCAGGCTGCTGCCCCCCGACTCCGCCCCGGTCGCTCCTGTTCCTCCCCAGGCTGCCAGGCGAAACAATGTCCTGCTCTTCTACTATATCGCCGTAGGGGTCTTGTTCCTCGCCGTTGTCATGGGGTTTGCTCTACGCGCTTTTCTGTCTGTTTACCCGCTGCTCACCGAGGGCATGGCTTCCAGGGTTCCTCCCTCTCCTCCCCTTACGGTGGTCTGGGCCGATGCTACCCTGGGAGGCAGATACGCCCCCTCGCCTATTCCGCTTTGTGAGAAGCCCGGCCTGATCCCGTCCAGGGGGGTCTGGATCCCACATGATACCAGACTGGAGGTGTATGAGTTCAGGGAAGAGCGCGGCGCCCACTTCTTCCGGGTGGCTTACCAGGGAAAGAGCGGCTGGGTGTCAGGCAACCTGGTGCGGTTCAGCGCCAATCTGCCTGAGCCACCGCCGGCAGCAATGCCTGCTTCCGCTCCCACAGCGCAGTTGCCCATGCCAACCCCCACCCTGGCTCCCACGCCCGTACCGGCCCCGGACGGAATACCTGACGGGGTGGCAAAGGACAGGGTGAATGTCCTCCTCCTGGGTATTGATAAGCGGCCAGGAAGAGGAGGAAGCTGGCGCACCGACGCCGTAATCCTGATTACTATCGATCCGACAAACAAGACGGTCGGGATGCTCTCTATCCCTCGCGACCTGTGGGTGACCGTGCCGGGCTACGGGGAGAACCGCATCAACACCGCCTATGCCAAAGGGGAATCGAATCGCTACCCCGGCGGGGGGGCGGCCCTGGTCAAGGAAACGGTGCGCTACAATCTGGGTGTGCCTGTGCACTATTACGTCTACCTCGATTTCGAGGGCTTCAGGGAGTTCATCGACGCCATCGGCGGCATCGACGTCAACGTGCAGAGAGAGATCAGGGACGACGAGTATCCAGACGACAACTATGGCTACGATCCCCTCTACATACCAGCCGGTCCACAACACATGAACGGCGATATGGCCCTCAAATACGCCCGTACCCGCCACGGCAGCGGCGATTTCGACCGCTCCAGACGTCAACGGGAAGTGTTGCTGGCCGTGCGCGATCAGGCCCTCCGCCTGGACCTCTTGCCCAGAGTTCCTGAGCTGATGACCACTCTGGCCGATAATATTCAGACCGACCTCCAGTTGCACCAGATATTGGCCCTGGCTCAACTGGCTATTGAGATCGACCCCCACAACGTCAAGGCGGCCGCCATCGATGGCTCGATGACGACCGCCCACAGAACTGAGACAGGAGCTTCCGTCTTGCTGCCCCGTTACGATAAAATCCGCCCTCTGATTGAGAAGATGTTCATCCCAGGTTCACAATAACTGTAGTGACGACTTAAGTCGTTACTACAGTAAAGGAAAGGTCGTGGTGATGGCCTGCGAAGTGGTTGCGCTCTGGACGGCGATCACTTCTCCCTCGTGCTCGAAGATCACGTCCGGGCCGGCCTGCAAAACCTGCTGTAAGGTCTTATCTTTAGCCAGGGCGAAATATTCCGGCGAAGCGAAGCGCACCACCCTATCAACCTCCACCCGCTCGGTCTGCTGCCCGTCGGCATCCTGCAACAGCTCTAAGTCCACGGCGTAGTGAGTCATCTGCACGAAATTCTTGCGCCCCAGGTTAAGCACGTTCGCCCCGCTGGCCAGATCGGCCTGGACGGCGTTCTGATAAGCCTGGTTCTGCACCCTGGCCCGGACCGTGGCGTCGCCGGAGGCCAGGTTGTAATCCCATTGGCCGTCGCCGTCCCGATCCTGGCGGTAGAGGGCCATGTTTTCCCCAGAGGCCACTCCTTCCGCCTGGGCCTGAATGATGGTGGTGGTATAAGGCGTGACCAGGCCGAAAGCCAGGCCCAGAGCCTTAACCTCCTCCACCAGAGTGGCGCTCTCCCCTTCCACCCGGCTGCGATCCAGAAGCTCTCCTATCCTCCTGGTAGCCCACAGGCGGGGAACAAACACGTACCCGGAAGTGGGTTCCAGGTCATAGGTGTACTCTTTTCTCCCCTGGGGCGTTCTCCCGCTCAGGCGCACGGTTACCACTTCCGAGGCCCCGGAATGCTTGCCGCTTAAAACCAGGCGGGACCCCACAAACAGGTCGGGAAGGGTGTGAGGATACACCGCTTCCACTTCCATGCCCGCGAAGGTGATCGTCACGTCGGTCAGGAGGGGATGGGAAATCTGGGCGTAGAAGGTGGTCAGGGCCGCTTCCAGGCTTTGACCAGGCTCGATGTAGGTCACGGCCCCGTGATTCTCGGCGGCGATGCCATCCAGCAGGTGGGTGTTCACGTCGTAGCCCACGCCGAAGACGTGGACGCTGGCGCCCAGGCCATCGTTAGCCCGCCGCACGTCCTCTCTGATGAGAGTCTCTTCGGTGACGCCGGTGGTGGGCAGACCGTCGGTCAGGAAGATTATCACCTGGGTAGCCTGGGAGCGTCCGCTGCGGGCCAGGACGTCCAGCCCGGTGGTCAACGCCCCGTCGATGTCGGTATCGCCCCGATCGGTAAGGTAGTCCACGTAGTCCAGGGCCTCCCAGATGGCGTCGCTCTGCGCGGGCCTTAGCTTCCGAGAGAAAGTGTCGATCTCGTGATCGAAGCTGACGATGGAGAACCGATCGTCTTCGCCCAGTTGCCCCACCATGGACTTTAGAGCTTCTTTGGCCTGCTGAATCTTCTCCCCGGCCATGCTGCCCGAACGATCGATGACGAACACGATGTCGAGGGCGTGACTCTCTTTTTCCACGACCTCGGTGCTGGGCGAGAAGAGGAACATGAAATAGCCCTGCCCATCGACCTCGTCGCTAAACAGAGCGGCCCCAAAGTCCTTCTCCGTAGTGTTGTAGTAAAGCGTGAAATCTTCAGTCGGTTTGACGTCGTAGGCCATGTAGCGGGCGCGTACCTGGTGCGAGTTGACGCGCTCGACGGCCACGTCGTGCTTCGGGGAGTAGACGCTGGCTACCCCGTGAGAAGAACGCACATCGACGGTTACAGCCACCTCTTTCAGGTTCCTGGCCGAGTACCTTTCCGTGCTCAGAGCGTAATAATAACGGTACAGGTCGCCGTCAGGGACGACCACCTCTTCGTATTCCAGGACCATCACCCTGCTGGAGTGGGGCGGCAGGGTGATCTCCACAGAGTAGGTCTCCTGTCCAAAGTATTGCAGCAGCGAGGGGTCGCCTTGATTGGCGATGGCCCACTGCAAATAGGACTCGGTGGCCGCCGCGTCCATGACCTGGATGGTCTGCGGCTGGCCGTCCAGCCGGACCCGAAAGTCGGACATGATGGCCGTCTCCGGCAGAGGGAAAACGTAGAGACCGCTGACGGTCATGTCGTAGGGATTGTAAAATGCCTGCTCTACCCTGGTGGTGGCCTGCTGGTCGTCGATCTCCACCAGCACGTGGTGATACTCGACCTCCAGGTAGCCCAGGCTGTTGGGGATAACCATGCCGTCGGCCAGGGCAATATTCGATCCCACCTGGGTCAGAAGCAGAACCAATAAGATGGTGGCACACAGCTTTTTCATGGCAAAAGCCCTCCTTATCACATTTGCCTCCAGTATAACACCTCTATGTGGCAATTATGTGACAGGGAGGGCACAGTTTTGGGGCAGAGAGCGATCATTTTCGTGAGCAAGATACCTCGGCAGCCCGGAGCAAAACGGCACGGATATCACCAGCGCGTGCTTCAGTAAGTGCGCCGCCAGTCCAGGATATAGCGGCCAGCCACGCCAGGGTCAAAGTTCACAGCAGCCTCAGGGCTGATGGGGCGGTTTGCTTCATCGAGCACGACCACGTACCATGTGGCAGGGGACTGATTGATAATAAAGTCATATCGACCTGCATCGTTACCCCCTTTCGATTCTATTGCATCAGAGCGGTACCACTCGTTGTAGCAGACGAGCCGAACCCCTTCCAACGGGTTGCCCCCCGCGTCGCGCACTGTGCCGACTATGTAAGCCGGGGCTTTGGGGCAGCCAGGACAGGGAAATGACATATCTGGCCGGGCTGGTCCATCAGGTAGGAACTGATACGCTGTGATCGGCGTGTCCATAGAAGTCGGCTCTGGTGGAGGTGGGGCGACAACGGGGGCCTGGTCTGCGACGTAGCTTTCGTGGATCCAACCCTCTATTGCGCCCGCGCGGGCCAGATAGCGCCCGTCTCGATAATCTACCAAACGCACTTCAGTTCCCGAAGCTACCATACCCACCGCTCCATCTTTCTGGTCAGGGGTTTTCCAAAGGACCAGATCGTTCCCGCCAGGCTCAACCAGCCAGCCGGTGACAGGCTCGAATGTCGGAGCGGGCGGTTCAGTCGGCGCTAAAGTTGGCTCAGGCGGCACTGGGGTGTCGGTCGGCGGAAGGGGAGTGTTGGTGGGCGGCACTGGGGTGTCGGTCGGCGAGAGCGGGGTGTTGGTGGGCAGGATGGGAGTATTGACGACAACCGTCTCTTTGAAGACCCCTTTTTCTACCACTCGTGGAGTTAGTGCTACACATGCAGAAACCGAGACGATTAAAAAGCCTATAATCCACAAGCTCTTCACTGGTGAAAACCTTTCTTGCTTGAGCGCCCACTCACCCACCCTGCGATGCCAATATAAGGCCCATAACCATAAGCCCCAGCAGGAGCATAACCAACAGGCCAATGAGCACGATGATCCTACCTCTATTGATCTGGAGGGATCCCTGTTTCGGCGGAGGGTAGAAGCCGTCCGGCTGCTCCAGTCTATCTATAAGGCGGGACACAACCCTGCCTTTGGGGCTCATAGCATCATAATCTACATCATCGGTAGCATCCCCCAGGCTTTGCAGCCAGTCGGGCATATCCTCATGGGAGGTCAGGCGAAGGGCGTCGGGCGGAATCTCCCAGCCACATAAGTTGCAGAAACCGCCGGCCGGCACCACCTGCCCGCAGTGGTGACAGCGCACCACCTCCTCATCAGCCAGTCGCCTGCCGCAGTGCCGACAGAAATAACCCGTTTCCTCAAGTCCGCAAGCCGGACAGATTGTCGTTTTCATATCTCTTCCTCCGGAGAAGGTAATGTAAAGTATACCGTCGTGCCCCGGCCTTCTTCGCTTTCCAGCCAGATGTGGCCGCCCTGGGCTTCGACCAGGGCCTGAGCGATGGACAGTCCCAGGCCGCTCCCGCCCCGGTCACGGGAGCGGGCCTGGTCCACGCGGTAAAAGCGCTCGAAGAGGCGCGGCAGGTCCTGGGCAGGGATGCCGACGCCTTCATCCTCTACCGAAACGCTGACCGGTGTCGGCTCTCCCTGCTCCACGCCATCCTGCGCCACCCGCACGGTCACGGTACTGCCCGAAGGCGAGAACTTGATGGCGTTGTCCAGCAGGTTGACAAGTACCTGCTCCACGCGGTCGGCGTCGGCCAGGGCCAGAAGCGGCTCGTCGGGGGCTGCCACCTCCAGGTGGACGCCTCGGGCCTCTCCCTGGGGCCATAGTTTGCGGACGCTGCGGCGAGCCAGCAGTCGCACGTCCACCGTCTCTGGCTTCATGTTCAAAGCCTGGAAGTCGGCTTTGGAGAGCAGGAGAAGATCGTTGACCAGCCTGATGAGACGGTCCGTTTCGTTGTCGATGGTGCCCAGGAAACGATCGCGCACCTCTGTATCTTCCACCGCTCCACCTCTCAGGGTTTCTATCAGCCCTTTGATAGAGGTCAGGGGAGTGCGCAGCTCGTGGGAAACGTTGCTCACAAACTCGGTTCTCAGCCTGTTCTGGCGGGCCAGGTCTTCCAGAGTGTGACGCAGCCTGGCGCTCATGGTCTGGAAGCTGCGCCCTAACCGACCCATCTCGTCGGCGCTATCGATCTCCAGCGGATAGTCGAAATCTCCCTGGGCTAGACGGCCGGCCGCGGCGGTCAACTGTCGCACCGGGTTGGATATGGCCCGGCTCAGCACCAGCCCCACCACCCCGGAAAGGAGCAAAGCCACTACCGTAGAGGCCAATAACCGCCAGCGCAGATCGCTGAGCACAGCCTGAACCTCCCGCAGCGGCTGGCTCAGATAGACCACCCCTATAACCCCTTCTCCTGCCCGCACAGGATAGGCCACGTACATGGCTCGTCCCCCGGCCAGGTCGGGGACAGGGCCGATACGGGTGGCATACTGTCCTTGCAGAGCGCTGGCTATTTGCGGCTCGGAGCTAAAGTCCAGTCCTTCGTCCTGCCCCTCCTGGGAATCTATCAGCACGATGCCCCTCCCGTCCAGGATGCGGATGCGGGTCTCCAACTCGGCGCTCAGGCGCACCGAAACCTCGCTCAGATGGGCCAGGTTAGAGTCACGTAGGTAGGGCCTTTCTCCTGGCTCCCTGGCGGCGTTATCCACTTGCAGGGCCACGTTCGAGGTTTGTCGCTGCTGGAGGGCGTTTACGGCCGGCGATTGGGCCTGCGTCTCCGGCGGCATGGCGCTGGTGGCGCCCGGAATAAGGGCCTGGGCGGTGATGCTGGCCTGGGCCATGAGGCTTTCTTCCATGGCGTCCAGGAAATACCCCTGCACGAAGGAAAGCAGCAGAAACCCCGAAACAACCATAGCCACCAGGATAACAAATAAATGACTCAAAACCAGACGGGTGCGCAGGCTCTTAATCACGTTCATCTTATCCCTCCTGACCACCTGACCACCTAAGCGCCTAACTTATAACCTACCCCTCGCACCGTAACAATCGGATCCGCATCCAGGGCGCGCAACTTGGCTCGCAGACGCTTGACGGCGGCGTCCACCACCCGCAGGTCGCCGTGATAGTCGTAGCCCCAGACCTGCTCCAGCAGTTGCTCACGGCTGAGAACGCGACCGGCGTTAAGGGCCAGAACGTGTAAAAGATCGAATTCCAGGGAGGTCAGGGTCAGCTCTTCATTTCCCAGGTAAGCCTGGTGGCGGGCGAGGTCGATCTCCAGTTTCCCGACGCGCAAAGGGCGACCAGCCGCCGTTTGCGGTTCCGGCTCCATGCGCCGCAACACCGCTTTAACGCGGGCCAGTAACTCGCGCACGCTGAAGGGCTTGACGATGTAATCGTCGGCTCCCAGCTCCAGCCCCACCACTTTATCCACCTCCTCGTCCCTGGCGGTGAGCATGATGATGGGCACGTTCGTTTTCCGGCGCAGGGTGCGGCACACTTCCAGGCCGTCCAGTTCGGGGAGCATCAGGTCCAGGATGATGAGATCGGGTTGTTCGCCGTGCGCCCGTTCGAGCGCTTCCCGGCCATCCCTGGCGACCACGACCTGGTAGTTGGCTTTTTTCAGGTTGTAATCCAGGATATCGATGATGGGCGGTTCGTCGTCAACGATCAGAATCTTGAAAGCCATGAGTTACCACGCCACCTCCACCAGCCCGCTCGCGGCTATGGCCGGGTCTGTGGTGAGGAGCGGCGCATCCAGGGCGCGGGCGGTGGCGGCGATGATCCGATCCGGCATCTCAGGGATAGCAGCCGGGCCGAAGTCGCGGAAAGCCCGCACTACGGCAGCATCCAAGGGCACAAGTTGATAATTGGTACCCGTGTCCTCTGGCAATCCCATTACTCGTTGCACCAGTTCGGCGGACAGCCGGTGTCTGTCTCCCAACAAAACCGTCTCGATAAGCACAATGGTAGGTACTAACATGTAGGCACGCCCGGCTTCAACTTCATCAAATGCGGCCCTGGCTCTGTGAGATAGGTGACGGTCATGCGATAGATGCCACAACAAGGGGTGAGTGTCTGTGACGTAGATTTTCATAGTTCGCGCTCCCCGAAGCCAGCCCACAACTCACGGCGAAACTGATCGATTTCCTCTGAAGTGAACTCATGCCCTGCCCACAAGCCACCCAGCTTAATGATACGCAAAGGTTTTTCGGTCCGCGCTTGCTCCCCGAACCTGCCCCACATTTCTCGCCGCGCAGCAGCAATGTCCTCCTCAGTGATATCATAGCCTTCCAGAATTCCCTCCAGCCTGGCTACCACGCGGTAGGGCGTCCCTTCCTGGGATGACTGTTCCTGCTTATCATCTTGCTTATCAGTACGAGCCTTGAAGAAAAGGAACTCGACGTATTTAGCCAGATCGCTCAGACTTTCCTGCGGCAAATCCTGAATCTGCTCATAAATTTGTTGGACAGTAACCTTATCGACGCTCATTGCTCACCCTCCTTCGCCATTCTGGGGTATGGCGCAACACTCCTGGCCGCGCCTGATGGTCAATCCCAACTCTTCGGCCAGACGCACTGCTTCCCGCGCCGGGCTGACGATTTTGTTCATTCCGGCCTGCACGGCCAGGGGATCGAGTTGGGACCGATAATCCCCGTGGGGGCGCATACAACCCAGGTGGAGCAACACGTCTGGAAAGCGCAGCCGGGCCTCCGCCAGCACCTCGGCCACGGCCTCGACCGGGGGCGGCTGGCGGTCGGCGTAGCGGGTGCCGGGAGTAGGGATGAGGACGATGAACACCAGCCCCTCGACGCCCAACTCTTCCAGCAACTCCAGGGCCCTATACTCTCCGGCGATCTCTCCTCCGCGCAGGCCGATGGTCATGTGGGGCAGGGTGGGGGCGTAGCGGCGCAGAAGCTTATAGGCGCGGATGTAGTCCTCGACGGTGCGCTCCAGGCCGTACACCTGGCGGATGGTCTCGTCGTCGCCCACGAAGTCGAAGGAGATCACGTCCACGTACGGAGCGATGGCCCGGATGTCTTCCTCTTCGATCAGGCCCACGTGCCAGTTCATGGTCCGCCCTGGCCGCAGGGCGGCGATACGATCCAGGTGGGCGGTGACCGGCACTCGCCCCCGCCTGTCGCACCCGCCGGAGATCAGGCAACTGGTAGCGCCTGTGGCCTCCACGCGCCAGATAGGAGCCATGTGCCGAAGGTAATGCCCTCCGCAGTGGGCGCAATCCAGGGCGCATCGCGCTCCGGTCAGGCTGATGGATATGGTATCTAGAGGGTAATCAAACTCGATCTCCATAGGGAAGTGGGCTTGCCTGACCTGCCAGGCCCGCGCCAGGCGTCTCTCTATGTCTACTACAGTCATATTGCCCTTTACCTGATGTTCGCTCTGAACCTGTTGAAAGATGCGATCTTTACGATCATTATATCACACCTCTTTCCCCCTGTCCACCAGATTGACATTTGGAGTCGAAACGTATAGAATAAATCCGCACCCAAGAATCACGTATTCGGCTCTTGAGGAGGAACGTCATGGACAATGATTCTCCAACCAGCCGACTTGAAGACCAGGTAATCTATGAACAGATTTGAGGAACTGGCCGAAAGGTTGCTGGAAGGGCCTTTTGCCCGTCTGCCGCGCAACCGTCTGCACCCCATCGAGATAGCCAAGCAGTTGAGGCGGGCTATGGAGGACGGCCAGATTATCGGGGTGGGAGGACAGGTGGTGGCCCCCAACCGTTACCGGGTTTTCCTCAACCCCGCTGACTACCAGGCCCTACAATCCTTCCAGGCCACCCTGGAGATAGACCTGGGCGCTTACCTGATGGAATTGATAGCCAGAAGCGGGGCCGCCACTATTGGCCGCCCTGTCGTGCAACTGGCCCCCAGCCACAAAGTAGCTCCCAAACGGGTGCGGGTGCTGACCAGCCTTCTGGATGCAGAAGAGACGAAGCCTAAAAAACACCCCACCAAGCCCATGCCCAATCTGGGGCAGGCGGTGGCCTCCCGGCCCTACGCCTTCCTGTTCTATGGTCAGCGAAGTATCCCCCTGAACAAACCCCTCCTGGCTATAGGCCGCAGCCGGGACAACGACGTCATCCTGGAAGACAGGCGGATCTCGCGTCACCACGTGCAGTTGCAATGGCGAAATGGCCGCTTCACCCTCTACGACCTGGGCAGCAGAGGCGGCACAACTGTCAATGGCCTGCCGGTCAGGGAATGCGTCCTGTCCGATGGCGACGTTATCTCTCTGGGCGGCGTCAGGCTGGCGCTGAGTTACCGGGGGAGACGTAAGTGATTGGGGATCAGGGATTGGGGGCTGGAGACTGACGACTGATGACTGGCGACTGGCAGGAAGTTGTTATTTTGGCCTTACGTCTGGCGTTCATCGCCACGCTGTACCTCTTCCTGCTGGCGGTGGTGGCGCTGATCTGGCGCGACCTGCGGGCCACGGCCAGGTCGAGAGGAGAGGGCAAATGGAAAGGAGGCCGCCTGATCGTGGTCGAGGGCGGCACAGCCGGACTGCGCCCCGGCGAGACCCTGCCGCTCTATCCCCACACCTCCCTGGGCCGCGACCTGACCAACACCGTCGTCCTGGACGACGCTTTTGCCTCCGGCGAGCACGCCTTGTTGACCTACCGCGCCGGCCGCTGGTGGCTGGAAGACCTGGGCAGCACCAACGGCACCACCCTTAACGACGTGCCCATCGACCGGGCGGTGGTGGTCAGCGTGGGAGGCATCATCGGCATCGGCGGGGTCAGGCTCAAGCTGGATCGCGAATAAGCGAGTGACAGGAACCTGACGTTTGTGCAACCAGAGCCGTAATCGCCGATTATGAGCCTATCCGAAAAGTCCAGCGGCCCGAAAGGTGATCCAGGCGCAAACAATAATGAAGCATAGCCAGATAGTTTTCGACTTTTTCTCCCAACGGATGAGCAACCGCCGAAAGCGGTTCAGCCAGGAGCACTTTGCTCACCAATTTACACCAGGACTTCCTCGTTAGTTTTGCACGAAATCAGGCACAAGCTGTTCAAAGCCTGGCAGCGGCAGTTGTAATAGTTGAGACTGGAGAGACTTGAGAAAGCGTTGCACGATCAAATCCAGACGAGGCAATTCCACGATCAACTGAGAGCCAGCTCGTTGCCCAGATCAGCCCTCTGGTTTGGTGCTGTCGAGCTTGTTGCCAGCCCGCTGTTCCTATCGACAAAGTGTGGAGTAGCTCAGCTTCACTGCTTTCTCTGGCTCAGGTTGCGAGCGAGCCAGGGGATTCCAGATCAGTGTCCGCCCCGTGCCTGTTGATCTCTGAGCGCAGAAATTCGAGGGTACAGGGGGAGGCACTTCAATCATCGAACTCCAGCTTACTTGACCTCCACCACCACATCAACTGCTTGCACTTGCTCTGAGGCAATGTTGCCGTACACCTGCACGTGATATAGCCCCGGCTGTCCCTGATGATCCAGCGTCACAGGTTGGGAAAAACGTCCCCCCTCACCTGTAAGTAATCTGGACGTGAAGAAGCTCTCGGCAGGAGAGACATAAGCGCCGGTTTCATTAAGGTCCGTAACGGTCATAGAGGCGGGGAATGGCTCGTAGGCCACACTGAGGAGCAGTTCGGAGAGGTCGGAGAGCAATTGCCCCTCGACGGTGATAATATCCCCTATCATGGCGCGCAACGGCAAAGTCTCCAGACCGACATAGTGGTTAACGAATTCCTGGGCGATGCGCACTTCGCCCGTATGAGGGTTGTAGGCGATGCCTGCGCCCACGTGGGTATGCCCGGCAGCCAGGATATTGTCCCGATGGCCGGGGCTACGCATCAGATTGCTTTCAGCTTCTCGGATAACTGTGTCCCAATCGGTGATAGGAGCCGGACGATCATCACTATAGCGACGATAGTATGAGTAGACGTTTTCACGTACCGAATCTAGCCCGCCAGCCTGGGAGTAGCGATAATCGGGGCCATGCCCATTCAAATTCCAGTGGCTCGTGTAACCGTAACGCGCCATATCTTCAGCGTGGGCCTGTCCTGCCACCGCAGCAGTCTTATCCCAGGCTACCGTAGATAATCCATGACTCCGGCGGTCTTTGTTAATCAGTTGGAGCATGAACTGTTGGAGTGCCGGGAGATTAAGATGTTGTGGTGTAATCAACGGTGTTGGTATGGGTGATGGAATCGTCGGCGGCGATAAAGTTGGCAATGCTATAGCTGTGGCCTGAGTGGTGAGGATCACAGATGGCGGTAAGGTGGTCTTTTGAGCAATAACTATCGTCGGCGTAACCGCAGGCGCAGAGGGACGAATCGCCTGCATGACCAGTGCAATAAGTCCTCCTAGCACTACTAACACGATGATGGTAACCATGCCAATCAGTCTCCACGAAGGGCCACCAGGACGAGGAGAGCGTCGGAACCGAACGGGTTGACGGGATGCGCGCCAGCGTGGTGATATGCGCTGACCACGCCGATTCCTTTGTGATCTCAATTTGTGCCTACTCCTCTATAAAACACCGGCAAAAAATTCCCAATTTTGAGTATATGGCTACCATTAGCTACTAAACGGTGCGGCGACTGCTGGACCAGCGACAGATTACCTGGTTTGTACACTGGTCCTACCGCTTCTGCACCTGGGCGGCTTAAGAGCAGGGTCAGTGCGCTTATCGCTGGTCCTGCTTTATTACTTGTTCAGCAGCCCAACCATCTGGACAGGGGGTCAGCGGCATTCATGTATGATCAGCTTGAGAGTATGACCAAGAAAGCTAATGATACTTAACGGCACGATCCACCATACAAAGCACAGTAAGTTGTTAAGCCACCACAAGGGTGATGGAGCTTCTGGATTATTAAGTGTGCCAACCCATAGTTCAATTAAACTCCCCTGAAAACGCCAGCCCACCACCAGTGCCCAAATGAAGACAACCGAACCCCAGCCTATCAGACTCAGGCCAACATCGCGGTAGTACACCAAGATAGCAGTAGCTACCATCGAGCACCATAAACCAATGATAAAGAGTAATGAAAAGAAAAAAGACAGATTGGGTTGCTCTACAGATAAT
This sequence comes from Anaerolineae bacterium, assembly GCA_034417895.1. Lineage (GTDB taxonomy): Bacteria > Chloroflexota > Anaerolineae > CAZYHC01 > CAZYHC01 > DAOULT01. The sequence goes on from DAOULT010000105.1 coordinate 62,100, forward strand.
ATACTCTGCACAACCAGACTGCTGAACCCCGATATAGCAATGGTCATCAGCCAGACCAGCCAGGAACGAAACAGGCGTCTATGGCGGATTATGAGCCAGGTTGTTGCCATTAACAAGGTGATTACAAGCCAGGTCAAATAAGCAATGGGCCACAACAGACTATCCGAACTAATTTCTGTGGGGATGAGAAAGATGAGAGCCAGATCGAAAAGGATAAGCCCCCAGGCCAACCAGGTTAGAAATTTAATCAGAGAATTTTTGTTACGCATCGTACTCCACTCTCAACCAGGGGTGCAGCAACTTCTTGCAGCCGGCATTAGGGCAGAGCTTGCCCAAATAATATGCCCCATCAACAAAGCCACCACACGACGGACAACGCCGGCCATAGCGCCGATCGGCGTGAAAGAACAGGCCGAGACCGATAGCAGCTATCAGAAAGCCAACAACACCACCAAGGATACCAGTGGGATTTAGCAACTCGGTCGGTCTAAGCAACGTTGTCGTCAATAAAGGTAAGACGGTCAGACCCCAGAAGGTAACACTCGCCCCAATGATGAGATAGACTGTCCACTCGAATCGCTTATCTGTTTGCAGAAATCCATACCAGGTCAGCAGACGACGTATCAGCCAAACGCTTACCCCGATAGCCACGACAAGAACAAACAGGAGGATGAAAACCTGGGCGGTGTTGGACAGACTGGCTTCGAGGACAAAGGCGTTCAAATCAGGGAAGGCCGGGCCCTCCAGAGGGCCGGAATAGCGAGCGGTATTGGCAACGGCCGTGGTTAATATATCTGAGAGCACCGCCGGTGCCAGGAAAAGCAAAGTAGCCAGTACGCCAATCGTCATAGCCAGCCAGGCCAGGCGCAAACCAACGACAATGGCGATAATTTTCAAAGTATCAGGCCAGGCGGTCTTTCCCAGAGCCAGAGGAGTAATGACCCACAGCGAAACAACGACAAAAATGGCTAGTGTCGAAAAATGCATGGGCCACTGTCCTATGTAAAGCAACGTGAGCGGGCTGCTGGCAAGCACGATGTCGAGAATGAGAATTAAGCTACCGGCCAATATCGCTGCCCCGCCCCAGGTATCGAAGGCTTTAGACGGCTCCTGCCAGCAGACAATTCGGGTGGCTAGGTCAGGGTGAAAATCCCAGAGCTTAGATATCAATTTTTTTGTTTTACTCCAAAAGCCTTCCCCTTTTTGTCGAAGATCGGCAGGAGTATCTGAATCAGGGTAAGCCTGCAAAAAGCGCAGCGGTATTCCGGCGAGGATGGAACGCAACGGATCGGTTTCCTTTTGAATATGGACAGCGCCAGCATCGGCATAGAACTCACGTACCCGCAATAATTTGCGCCAGTAGACAAGCCAGAGTATAACCCCGGCCAGAATAAGGGGCAGAACGGCGCTTGTGATCAAAGTGGTAGATAGAAGAGGATCTATGATACTGGCTTGCTCACGAAACTCGGCCATTGCTTCTACGGAGGGCAATAATTGGAGAAAAATCTGGCGCGCCTCTGGCGTCAATGTTTGAATCTTGTTTACAAAGCCCACAGGATCAAACTGGACGAGATGCGGCCTCACCAGTAGCAGAAAGACTCCATAACCAGTGGAAAGAACCATAACCCAGACAGAAAAGATAGCCACCATGAGGAGCAATTCTCGCGCGTAGCCCATCTGCCAGTAGTCGCCGTTCTTGAAGTGGTGCAATTCGTGGATAAGCCCGGCATGTGTGGCTGAGGCTTCCTTTGGATCCTTTAGCTTTTTCTGCCAATCTAAAGCACGTTCCCGCCCCATTGCAATATACCAATGGCGGAAGGAGCCAAACGTTTTGATGAGTCGCTTATCAGGCCCGACAACAAGTTGAGGAACGCGCGGCAAGCCAATGTCCTGGACGTCTTCGGCAATGGCCTGGCGCAACGCTGCCAGGTCATCGCCGGCGGGCTGCAGATCGTGTCGGGCCATCTCGCGCTCGGGCCAGCCAAGAAAGCGACGCAATGACAAAACGAGCAGAGCCAGAGGCAGGGGCCGCATACATGCCGGCAACGACGGGTCAATGCTCCCCACTAACACAGTCCCCAGCAGAACGGCGACTATCAACCCAAAGAGAATCGTCGTCTGGCTGGGCAGAGCGAAAATGTTGAGTTTAACTTTGTTGGTCTCAGGGGAAGGATCCATCAGCTTAGATAGGCCAGGAGAGCAGCGTTGAGCGCCCGCGTCAGCTCTCTAACCTTCTTTTTAGCGCCAGGCGATCTAGAACGACTGACCACTGCTTCAATGTCGTCAACTTTGATTTCAATGAACTTTTTGGCCTCTTTATCGCGCTTCAGTCTTTTCTTTAGAGCTTCAATGCCCTCCTCACCAAGCTTGACCAACAGCTTGCCCAGGACCTCAGTAACAGTCGGGACCACAATCAGGACTATTAGCTCGCCCCCTCCCAGACCCATTTCCTGGTCTGCATTATCGGCATTAACC
>DAOULT010000106.1:0-6144 GCA_034417895.1 Anaerolineae bacterium
GGGGCGGCGGCCATATTTGCTTCCAAAAGAGCCAGGCCCCTTTTGCGGTTTTTAATCGAGCTTGAGAGGCTGCCAGTGGTCGCCGGCCCACTCCACGACGGCAATGGGGCGGCCACCGCGTCGGGCAGGGCGCAACTTGTCCGTCTGCACCAGGCCGCTGGTCACCGCCTGGCCGTCGGCGGTCTGCACCGCGCAGACGCCCGCCGCCAGAACCTCCGAGACCGGTTGCAGGCCGCTCAACTCTCGCGAGCGACCCACCAGCACGTAGCGGCCATCCTCACCGCTCACCGCCAGCCCCACGGCGGCCAGCGCCCCGATGACGCCGTCCTGGTCGCCGCCCAGTCCCAGCAGCGGGATGCCATAGGCTGCGGCCAGGGCCCGCGCTTGGCCCTGGGTGACCAGTTGACGCTGAACTTGGCGGCCAAACTCGGTGATGGCCGCCGGTACGGTGTGGGCCACGCACAGGCCGGGGTCGCTGCCCGGCTGAAATTGATCCAGCATCAGCGCCCGCACCCGCTCCAGCAGGGCGAGGGGATCCAGATCGCCGTCTACGTTCAGCAAGATGGCGGCGCTGCTATTTCTCCTGGTGCAGGGCACGCGAGGGTCCACCAGCAGTTGGTGGCGCGTCACGCCCAGCACAGGATAATCGGCGGCCAGCGCGGCGGCGATGTGCCGGGCCAGGTGGCCGGTGCCCCGCGATTCCAGAGTGTCTGTATCGTCCAATCCAATGAAAAACATCGACTTGACAAACCTTTCAAAATGGTGTATACTTATTTTGGGTATATACCCAAAACTATTTATCTGTCGCTGAGGCGCGCCTGAGCGCGCCCCACTCGAAAGGAGGTTGCTATGAGTAAGATATTTGTGCGCCACCGACGCCACGTGAGTCAGGGGGCCGGCCGACCCCGCTTTGCCATCGTCGCCGCCCAGGGCGCCGACCTGGAGGTCTACAAGACTCGCGTCCGCCGGGCAGAACTGGAAAAGATCGCCGCCGAAATTGAGGCCGATATCGTTTATCTGCCCCGCGGCGAGCAGGCCGAAGAGCCGGAAGTCGAAGGCCGCAAGGGTCGCCGCCGTCGCCGCGAGGGGGACTAAAGAGCCGTGCCCCGTCCTCGCAAGCGGCGCATCCTGACGCGGCCACCCCGACCGGCCATCTTCAAGCTGGCGGGCGCGCCCCTGGATGGGCTGCGCCGCGTCAAGATGCTCCAGGAGGAGTTGGAAGCTCTGCGCCTGGCTGACCTGGAAGGTCTAACCCAGACCGAGGCGGCCAGGCGCATGGGCGTCTCTCGCTCCACCTTTCAGCGCATCGTCACCCAGGCTCGCCACCAGGTGGCCCTGGCTCTGACCGAGGGGTACGCTCTTCAGATCGAGGGAGGCACCTTCGAGGTGGTACCTCCACGACCGCGCGGTCCCCGTCGCCGGGCAGGGGATCCAGATGGCTCCAGATGAACCCGGAAGGTCTCGCCCCTCACTCTCGGCGGTAGATTCGCGTGCCCGGATTCTCCCCCGCCAGCGCCCGGCTCAGGCTGCCCGGCTCTCGCCCATTGACGATGAGCACCTCTCGGACGCTGCGGGCGTGGGCCAGGGCCTGGAGCATCGCTCGTTCCACGGCCAGATCGGCCAGGTCCAGCGCCAGCAGGTCTTTCACCTCGATCTCGGAGATAAAGTCGGCTTTCGGATCCTTCTTAGGGTCGGCAGTATATAGCCCCTGTTCGTCTTTGACCAGAATACAGCGTTTGGCGCCCACCACCTCGGCCGTGAGAAAGGCGCCAACGTCGGTGCGGTGGGGTGGGATGCGTCCTCGTGCCGGTGGCTCTTCCCACAGGCCGTAGGGTGGCATGCCGTGCATCACCGGGATGACGCCCATGGCCAGGTAGGCGGGCAATTTGACCAAGTCGTCGTGGCCGATTTTGACCCCGTCGTGGGGAGCCAGCAGGATGGAGATCATCAGGGCGTTCTGCTCGCTGATGCTGGCCCCCAGCTTAGCCAGCACGCCGGTGGGCATGCCCAGGTCCAGAGCGATGGCGTAGACGTGGCGGCTGCGGGTGCCGCCTCCGGTCACCACCAGCAATTGGTGGTCGTCGCGGGCGGCGACGATCTCGCCCAGCAGGGGCAGCACCACCTGGCGTCCCCGGTCTATGATGCTCTGCCCGCCCAGCTTGATGACGTTCAGATCGGGCAAGGGGCGAAAGACCGTTTCAGTTTCGGTGCTGTCCAATAGCGCCTTGTCCATCAACGATTCGGCCATGAGCGGCGTTTCGATATGCAGCCGGCCGGTTTCGTCGCGTATCAGGCCCATGTGGGGCTCCTTTCTAGCTGTCTTCATAATTCTGGCAGCAAACGGACGCCAGTATACAGGACCTCGGCCCAGAAGTCAAATTCAGGGGCCTGGCGTTTTCAAAGCGCCAGTCCCCTGAGCCTACAAGGGCCGCAGGCTGAAATCCCAGAAACGGGCCACAAAGCCCTCGCCACTGGTACTCGAATATACCACCAGGAAGAGGTTGACCTCAGACGGCAGGCGGAAGACGTACTCCTCCTCGATAGACTGCCACTCCTCCCCGTCACTGCTGTAGTAGAGAGAGACCAGGTTCTCCAGCCGCACCATCTTGAGGTAAAGGTCAGGATCGCCATAGCTGGCCTCCGCGAACCAGTCTCCTCCGTCGGTCTCCCCCTCCTTGCGGCCCCAGACCCGGATTCCTTCCCAGCTATGGTAGTCTCCATAGCTATCATATCCACCTGAGCGCCCTTCGCGGCACATCACCAGCGAAGCCCCGCCCTCCTCAAGGGACCTTGCTCCCAGGCAGGCATGTTGACTGCCTCCTCCTTCCTCGTGGCGCAGCTTGACCTGAGCCTCGAAATCGCCGGAGAAGGGCGGCAGTTCCAGGCGGGGGCCTGCGAACCCCTCTTCTTCTTCCTTGAACAACTCAGTATCGTCCCCGGCCATGAGCGTCAGCGCGCCAGGCTCTATCTTGAGCGAGTAGGCGTTATCGGGATGTTCGCCCGGCACCCACGTCCAGACCGGGTTTAAGGCCGTCGGGTCTTCAGCGGAGGCGAAGGGAATGATACCTTCTCCGATGGACGGTGGAGCGGGGGGGGCTTCTTCGGGGGCGGCAGGAGTTGCAGCAGCCTCCTCTCCGGCCACGACCGCCGCGATGGTCGCAAAGGCTGCGGCCTGCGTTGCTTCGGCGGCCGCGATGGTAGCCTGCGGGTCGTCGTTCAGGGGGCTGGCGCGGCCCGGATTCAGGGAAGAAACGAAGACAAGGGCCATTACCACCACAGTTACGGGAATCCAAATCCTCACTTGCTTTAACATCTCGAATTCCTCCTTTCATAATCTGACCTGATCGAGTGTCTTCATACACCATCATACCACAGGTGTCCCTTTTCTGCAATGAGCGCAGAGACCTCGACTTCACTGCCAGCTCAGGAACACATTGCCGTTGACAAAAGGGGCCAAAACGGTATAATAAACCAGCAAGGTTAAAATAGCGGCTGGCAAGAGATGGGGCGCGGTTTTGCTTATTTACCTGCTGTTTCCTGTCTGCTGCCAGAAAAGGGAGGCTACTTTGATCGTCAAGAGACTGGTGGTTGGGCCGCTTCAAACCAATTGTTACCTGGCAGGCTGCCAGGAAACCAGAGAAGGAGCGATTATCGACCCGGGAGGCGATCCGCAAGCCATTCTGGTCGAGGTCGAGAAAGCCAAACTGGTAATAAAGTACATCGTCAACACCCACTGCCACTTCGACCACATCCTGGCTAATGGCGATTTGATGGAAGCCACAGGCGCCCCGCTGGTCATCCATCGGGCCGAGGCGCCCATGCTGCGAGCAGGCGGCGGGGCCAGCCTGTTTGGCCTTCGGGTGCACGACAGCCCCCCGGCCAACGTGCTGGTAGATGAAGGCGACGTTATCACCCTGGGTCGGATAGAGCTGAAGGTGCTGCACACCCCCGGTCACTCGCCGGGCGGCATCTCTCTCTACAACCAGGCGGAGGGCATCCTCTTCAGCGGCGATACCCTTTTTAACATGGGCATTGGCCGCACCGATCTGCCCGGCGGAGACTTCCACACCCTGATGGAAAGCATCAAGACCAAAATCCTCACCTTGCCCGACGAGACCGTAGTGTATTCCGGCCACGGCCCACAGACTACCGTGGGGCAAGAGAAGAGGGACAATCCATTTATATTGTATTAGCTCGATGCCCGCCCATACCCTTCCCCCACAATAGCCTGCCCGGCCGGACTCAGGATGAAGTTGATGAAAGCCTGCCCCTTCTTCGACGGCTGCTCTTCGGTCAGGAGCAGCAGGGGCCGCCTCAGGGGGTATGCCTGAGCGCCGACAGTCTGCGGGGTGGGCGCCATCCCGTCGATCTCCAGGGCCTTGACCTCCTCCGATAGATAGCCCATCGAGACGTAGCCTATGGCGTGGGGATGGCTGGACACGTATTCGACCACCTCCTGGCTGCCGGGCATGACCACCGCCGCCAGCGTCACGGGCCGCTGACCGTTGTCCATGATTATGGTTTCGAAAGCGGCCCGGCTGCCCGAACCATCCTCGCGGCTGACGACCAGGATGTCTCCCACCTTACCCCCCACCTGCCACCAATCCAGGAGGCGACCGTAGAAGATGTCCCTGATCTCTTGCCGGGTCAGCCCCTCGACCGGGTTGTCGGGGTGGACGACGATAGCCAGGCCGTCCAGGGCGATGGTTGTGGCTCGCAGCTTTTCACCCCTTATCCCTGGCCCCTCTTCTTTTAGCAGCCACGACGAAGCGCCGATATCCACCTGCCCCTGGCGGACCATCTCCAGGCCCAGACTCGAATTGCTGCCCTCAAGGGCAAAGGATACGTGCGGACGATCCTGGCTATAGGCTTTGGTCAGGCTCTCCAGCAAGGGCTGCATGGCCGTGGAGCCTGCTATCCTGATGTGGACCGGGGCCGGCGGCTCGACCTGTCCCCGGCAGCCGCACGCCAGCAGGGAAACGGCCATCAGACAAAACAGCGAACTTGTATAGCCTATCCTCTGAGCAAGACGATGAGCAAACATGTTCCCCCGGCCAGCCAGCAATACAGGGCGAAGGGATATAAAGTTCTGCGCGCCAGATAGGAGAGCAGAAACTTGATGCCAAAGTAGCCGCTAAGGGCCGCCGCCAGAAAGCCGACGACCAGAAGACCGATCTGGGAGGTGGTCGCCCCTGCGGAAAACAAATCCAGGAGTTGCAGCCCTCCGGCCCCAATGACGATGGGGGTGGACAGAAGAAAACTGTAGCGGGCAGCCGAGTCCCGCTTGAGGCCCAGCAGCAACCCCATCGCTATGGTGGCCCCCGACCGGGAGATGCCCGGAGCGATGGCGCAGCCCTGCGCCAGGCCGATGAGCATGGCCTCGAACAGGAGCAGGTGGTCTATCTCCCGATGACGACGCCCCACCCGCTCGCTGACGGCCAGGATCAGGCCCGTGACCAGCAGTAAGACGGCTACCCACAGAGGCGAGCCGAAGAGCGATTCAAAAAAGTCTCCCAGAACGATGCCCAGCGCGGCGGCCGGGGTGGTGCCAATGATGATCAACCAGGCCAGCTTCGCCTGGGCAAAATAGGGAGGCAGAGAGAGAACCCCTTCTTCCAACATCGCCCTGTCGCGCATGAACAGGCTGCGCAGCCAGGCCCAGGCCAGACCGATCAGATCGCGCCAGAAAAAGGTCACCACCGCCACGATGGTGCCCAGGTGCAGGGTGGTGTCGAAAACCAGATCGGGTTTCTGCCAGCCCATGAGCCAGGGCACCAGTACCAGATGACCCGAACTGCTGACGGGGATGAACTCGGTGGCTCCCTGCACCAGGCCCAGAACCAGAGCTTGAATGATGTCCATAGATTTCTTCGCTCTCCTTCGTAAGGGATTAAGTTCGGCCCAGGCTGCGCAGGCGGGCCTCTCTATTTCGCTGCCGCACCTGGGGCGTGACGATCCGGTAGCCGGCTAGAAACTCTTCTTTGAACGTGGCAAAGGCGCCGTCCAGGATAGAGTGACGTATCTCTCGCATCAGGTTCAGCAGAAAATGTACATTGTGCAGGCTGGTCAGACGATAGCCCAAAAGTTCCCTGGCCCGGATCAGGTGGCGCAGGTAGGCGCGGGAGAAAGTGCGACAGGTATAAC
>DAOULT010000107.1:0-11505 GCA_034417895.1 Anaerolineae bacterium
GATCCACGTCGTCGGTCAGGCCATCGCCATCGGAGTCCGGGATGGGAGTATTGGTGGGCAGGGGACAACCGTTATTTTCGGGCGGGCCGGGTTCGGTCGGGCACTGATCCACGTCGTTGGTCAGGCCGTCGCCATCGGAGTCCGGGATGGGAGTATTGGTGGGCAGCGGACAGCCGTTGTTCTCGACCGGGCCGGGTTCGGTCGGGCACTGATCCACGTCATCGGTCAGGCCATCGCCATCGGAGTCCGGGATAGGAGTATTGGTGGGCAGCGGAAAGCCGTTGTTTTCGCGCGGGCCGGGTTCGGTCGGACACTGATCCACGTCGTCGGTCAGGCCGTCGCCGTCCGAGTCCGGGACGGGGGTGTCGGTGGGCAGGGGACAACCGTTGTTCTCAACCGGGCCGGGTTCGGTCGGGCACTGATCCACGTCGTCATTCACCCCGTCTCCGTCCGCATCGCCGGGCAGAGGACAACCGTTGTTTTCGGGCGGGCCAGGCTCGGTCGGGCAGTTGTCCAGGTCGCCACAGACGTTATCGCCGTCGGCGTCGTTGTTGGGGTCGTTGGGACAGGTGTCGCAGGCGTCGCCTCTACCGTCGCCGTCGGCGTCGGCCTGATCGGGATTTGCCACGTCGGGGCAATTGTCCACATCGTCGGCCACACCGTCGTTGTCAGCATCAGGCGGCCCCACTGTCGGTATTTCCGTGGGGACCTCCGTGAATGTGGGGCTGGGAGTTGGCGTCTCAGTAGGCGTCGCGGTCGGGGTGGCCGTTGGAGGGATGATGGCGAAAGCGGCAGCCGCAGTATACACCAGATCGGGGGTGTAGGCCACGACGACGGTCTGTGGCAGGTTTTCCCAGCCCTGGCCGACGGGCAAAATAATGACCGTCTGGAAATAACCGTTGCGATCCGTCGTAGCTGTGCCGAGGGTGATTTCTTGGCCCGTGATCTTTATGCCCGCCTCTGGCCTGACCAGAGTGACGTTCACCTTACTCCCCCCCGGCCATTCGTAACCCCGCACCGTGATGGCAGTGTTCACCATTCCCTGCGATGGTTCCAGGGAGATGAACGGTTGTCCCGGCGGCACGGTGGGCGTCTGGGTGGGCGTAGGTGTTGCGGTAGGCATCTCGGTAGGTGTCGCGGTAGATGTTGCGGCAGGTGTCGCTGTGGGCGTAGCGGTCGAAGGTATAATGGAGAAAGCGGCAGCCGCAGTATACACCAGATTGGGGGTGTAGGCCACGACGATGGTCTGCGGCAGGTTTTCCCAACCCTGGCCGCTGGGCACAACAATGACCGTCTGGAAATAACCGTTGCGATCCGTCGTAGTCGCGCCGACGGTTACTTCTTCGCCCGTGATCGTTATCCCCACTTCTGGCCTGACCAGAGTGATGTTCACCTCACTTCCGGCCGGCCATTGGGAGCCCCGCACCGCGATGACGACGCCCGTCGTTCCCTGCGATGGCTCCAGAGAGATGGACGGTTGTCCCGGCGGCACGGTGGGCGTCTGAGTGGGCGTAGGCGTGAAAGTTGGCGTGGGCGTAGAAGTCGGGGTAGGTATAAAGGTTGGCGTGGAGGTCGGGAAGATTATGCGGGTTGGCGTGTTTGTCGGTCTGGGGGTGAAGGTGGGCGTGGATTGCAGCTTTTGCCACCACAGCGCGGCGATGGCCTGTCCTGTATGCTCGTAATATTCCATCCTGACGTCGTGTTGGCCGCCAGTCAGGTAGAGGTCGAACCACTGGGTAACGGCCGGCCCGTCTTTCCAGTTATCAACGAGCCATTGGCCGTCGATCCATAGCCGCCCCCCATCGTCCACCCGGATGTAAAAACGATAGGCGCCTTGATCGAAGCTCAACCTTCTCGTCCAGCGCACCGAGAAATCGTCGGCCGGCAGGCCCGCCGCCGGGGCGTTGTAGCCCCAGTCGAAGCTGGGAGCGGGATCGTTGCGCCTCAGAACAGGCTCGCCTGCCAGAGAGCGATTGTTATAATATTCGCCCTTCCACTCGGTGTAAGCCTCGACTCGTTCCCACCAAAGGGCGACCAGCGCCCCACCCCCACGCTCGTAGTATTCCAGGCGCAGAGCGTGGCGGCCAGCATCCAGGTAGGTATCAGCCAGGTAGGTGTTGGGCATGGCATCGTGCCACTGGTCGATGAGCAATTGACCATCAACCCACAGGCGCGCCCCATCGTCGGCGCGGGCGTAAAAACGATAGTTGCCAGCCGAGAAATCCAGCTCTCTACTCCAGCGGGCGGAGAAGTTGTCGGCTGAGATGCTGCCCCCCGGCGAATTGTAGCCCCAGTCGAAGTTGAGATTCTGGTCGTTGCGCACCAGGGCCGGAGGACCTTGTAGATAAGGGTTATTGTAATATTCACCTTTCCAATCGGGGTAGCTTTCGACCCGCTCCCACCACACGGAGATAAAGGCTACCTGCTGGCTCTCGTAATATTCTATTTCCAGAAAGTGACGGCCCTCGGTCAGATAGATATCGGCCACGTAGGTGCCGGGCATGGCGTCGTGCCACTGATCGATCAGTTGTTTGCCGTCTACCCAGAGGCGCACTCCGTCGTCGGCGCGGGCGTAGAAACGATAATTGCCGGCCGAGAAGTACAGATTTCTGCTCCACCGCGCCGAGAAGCTGTCGGTCAGCCAACCCGCCTGTGGCGAGCCGTAGCCCCAGTCGAAGTTGACCGCCAGGTCGTTGCGCACCAGAGCCGGAGCGCCGCTCAGATTAACGTTGTTATAATAGCTCCCCTGCCAGTCGGTGATAACCGGGGGCGGAAGCGTGGGAGTGGGCGTGGGAAACGAGGGCGGTAGAGGCGTGGAGGTCGGAGGTATAGGGGTGGCGGTGGAGGTGGCCGTCGGCGTCTCGGTGGCTGTTTCCTCGATGGCTATCGTGACCGTCGGGGTGGGGGTGACGCCGCTGATCTGGAAAGAGGCCGAAGCCTTAATGCCCGACCTGTCTGACCAGGCCACTACCTTGACCTCGCTCATCTGGAGCCAACGCTCCTCTTGAGGGAAGGTGAAGGAGACCGCAAAGCCGCCAGCTTCATCGGCCACCGCCCCGGCGTAGGCGAAGTTATCCTGTATCTGGCCGGAAGGGTCTTCCAGGGAGACGAAGATCGCTTCTCCCGGCTGCCAGCCCTCTCCGATGGCTGTTAACATCGTACCGGCGAAGCCCTCCGTAGGACTGACGCTGATGCTGGCTTCGGTGACGGGGTTGGGAGTCAGGGCGGACACATGCTCGGCTGTGCCCCTCATCATCAACATGCCGCCCAGGAGTATCGCTCCGAAACACAGAGCCAGGGCAAAGGCCACCGCAGCAATGATGATCTTTACCCTTCGGGCGTTATTGTCATCTCCGGGATCATATCCCTGTCCCTGGTATTCGTATCCCATGGTGCTCCAATTATCGCTCATGTTGCTCTCTCCTCTCCTGTTTTTGCTCCTCGTCGGTGAGCGTCCTGGCCCGGGGTATGGCAGGGGCGGCCATACTACGGCGTTTTATCCCCGGGCCAGGGAGGCTCATGGGAATCGCTCCCATCAGCAAGCGGATTGTTATCAAGGCGGACACTCCTTCTTCTCCACTTTGTTTTGTCATAATTATAACCTTTTTTGAGCAGCAGTGCATCAGCCGCTATGCGTATTTTAAGTCCAAAGGTGGCCTATTTTCTGAGACGGCGCATAGGCCATTTTGCCTATTACAGCAGCAGGTAGCACAGCCAGCGCCCTGCATCTTTAGAGTCCGCTAAGATTCGCTCCAGCGGGGTTACAAACCCTGCTGAATAGACAGAGACGGGGGTTGCAAACCCCTTTGAGCGAGGGAGACATACTGTTATACAATGGCTGCCAGTTTATCGTCGGCCTTGAGTTCGAGCAGGCGGCTGCCCCGCGTCGCCCGACCCAGACGCGGCGCCTTCTGGACGCGCAGGCGGGTGGCCGTCCCTTGCTCCGAGACCAGGATAACCGTGTCTTTCCCGATCGCCACCCGGGCGTCAACTACCTGGCCGGTCTGCGACGAGGTTTTATAGGCCACCACGCCGTTTCCGTGACGCTTCTGGGCGGGGAACTCGGTCAGAGCAGTGCACTTGCCATAGCCCTTTTCCGTGACCATCAGCAGGCTGGCCCGGCTGCGTATCAGGTCAAGGGCCGCCACGCTATCCCCGGCGGCCAGCTTGATGGCCCATACTCCGCCAGCGCTCAGCCCTGTGGGTCGCACCTCTTCCTCTGAGAAGCGGATGGCCTGCCCTCTACCGCTGACCAGGATGACTTCCTGTTTTCCGTCGGTGAGCTGCGCCCAGGCCAGTTCGTCGCCCTCGTCCACAGCCATGATCTCTACTGCTCCACGGGCCAGGGCGGAGGCGAATTCGTCCAGAGCGGTGCGTTTGATCTTACCTCCACGGGTGGCGGTCAGCAGGTAGCCCTGGGCTTCTTCGTGGGGCAGAGACAGGATAGCAGCCACCGTCTGGCCCCGGCTCAGGGAACACAGGCTGGTCAGAGAGGCGCCCTTATCTTTCCCCGCCCCTTCGGGGATTTGATGTACCGGCAGGGGGAGGGCCTGCCCCTCGGCGGTGAACAGGGCCAGGTTATGGCGGGTGTTGGTCGAGAGCAGATGTTGCACCACGCCCTTGCCCCGTCCAGCCGCCGGACGCTTATCGGCGGCCTGTCTCTTGACATAACCATCGCGGCTGATGATCACCGTCACGTCCTCGTCGGGCAGCAGATCGCGGGTGGTCAGCTCTCCCCGTTCCCGTTCGACGATCTGGGTGCGGCGTGGGTCGCCGTACCGGGCTTTGAGAGCCAGCAGGTCCTCTTTGATCGCTCCCAATATCCTGGCCGGAGAGCGCAACAAGGTCTGCAAATGGCGGATAAGCTTACGTTTCTCGTCGTGTTCCTCCTTCAGCTTGCGGCGCTCCAGGGCCGCCAGGCGACGGAGAGGCATGTCCAGAATGGCCTGGGCCTGCACTTCGGTCAGCTTGAAACGACGGCGCAGGTTGGTGCGGGCGGTGTCGGCGCTGCGCGAGCGGCGGATGGTGTCGATCACTTCGTCCAGGTGATCCAGGGCGGTGAGCAGACCTTTCAGGAGGTGAGCGCGCTCTTTGGCCCGCTCCAGTTCGTATCGACTGCGGCGGGTGATGATCTCCTGCCGATGCTCGATGTAGAGTTGCAGCACCTTTTTCAAGGGCAGGGTGCGCGGTTCATTATCTACCAGGGCCAGCATGATGATGCTGAAAGTGCTTTGCAAGGGAGTCAGGCGGAAGAGATGGGAAAGTACTTCCCTGGGTTCTACGGTGCGGGTCAGCTCGATGACCAGGCGCATACCCTGTCGATCTGATTCGTCGCGTATATCGACGATGCCCTCCAGTCGTCCGTCGCGCACCAGGTCGGCGATGCGCTCGATGAGGCGGGTCTTGTTGGTCTGGTAGGGCAGTTCGGTGACCACGATGCGGTGTCGGTTGCGGCTCATCTCCTCGATGTGGGCCTTGGCCTGGACGGCGATGCGTCCCCGGCCCAGAGCGTAAGCGTTGCGAATGGCATCCGCAGGCTCCTCTTTGTCGCCATCCTCGTAGCGGTAGATGAGGCCGCCGGTGGGGAAGTCTGGCCCCTGGATGAAGCCCATCAGGTCTTCGACGGTAACGTCGTCCGGCTTCTTGTAGTGGTCGAGCATATAGACCAGGGCGTCGCACACCTCGCCTAGATTGTGGGGCGGGATGTTGGTAGCCATCCCTACGGCGATGCCCGACGCCCCGTTGACCAGCAAATTGGGCAAAAGAGCAGGCAAGACCAGCGGCTCGTGGAGAGTGCCGTCGAAGTTGGGGCCAAAATCAACCGTTTCCTTGTCGATGTCGGCCAGCATTTCGGCGGCGATGCGGGCCATACGGGCTTCGGTATAGCGCATGGCCGCCGGGCTGTCGCCGTCGATGGAGCCAAAGTTGCCCTGACCATCGACCAGGATGTAGCGCATGGAGAAGTCCTGAGCCATGCGCACCATACTCTCGTACACGGCGGCATCGCCGTGCGGATGGTATTTGCCTAACACTTCGCCCACGATGCGGGCGCTTTTCTTGTAGGCGGCGTCGGCGTGCAGCCTCATGTCGTGCATGGCGTACAGGATGCGGCGATGGACAGGTTTAAGCCCATCGCGCACGTCGGGCAGGGCGCGGGCCACGATGACGCTCATGGCGTAATCGAGGTAAGCCTGCTGCATCTCCTGGTCGATGTCGATCTGCCTTACAGTTCCGATTTCCATAACAATATCACCTCAACAATATCACCTCGTTTAATAGCCACAGAGAACACAGAGCGCATAGAGATTTTATGAACCACAAAGAGCACCAGGAACACAAAGATTATACTTTGTGCTCTTTGTGTGCTTTGTGGTTGAGCTATTCGATCATCTGAACGGATATATCAGCCGCCCGATTTGGCTTTCGCCTTCGAGGGCAGCAGGTTGCGCACCAGCAGAGAGATCTGCCTCAGTCTGGCCTTGAACAGCTCGAAAAAGGTACCGAACCGCAAGTTGCCCAGGTAAAAAAGCAAATACCCGGCAATCTGGAACATAGCCAGGGTGCGGCGGCCCATGCTTTCCAGTTCGACCACGCTGCCCGTTTGCTTGTTGTAGTCGGCCCAGTTGTACGAGATTTGCTTGTAGCCGCCCTGACCCTGGGCTACCATGTCGGCCACCTCGGTCTTGGGGAAAGGGATCATGATGGCGATGGACACCAGGGTGGAGTTCAGCCTACGGGCAAAGTTGATGGTATCCCAGGCCGTTTTCCGGGTTTCGTGAGGATGGCCCAGGATGAAGTAGGTATTGACCCGCAGCCCTACCTCTTTAGCCAGACGCACGGCCCGCTCGGCCTGCTCCAGGGTGATGCCTTTTTTGATCCGCTTGAGGATTTCGGCGTTGCCGCTTTCGATTCCGTAGGCTACGGAGGTGCACCCGGCCTCTTTCATCTTCTGCAAAAAGGGGCGGTCTACCACGTTAACGCGGGTGTGCATGTGCCAGGTGATCTGTCTGGCGATGCCGCCTTCGATCAGCATGTCGGCCAGGCCATAGGCTTTTTCTTTGTTGATGCCAAAGGTTTCGTCCCAAAAATAAAAGGCTCGCACCCCGTAGCGATCCATAGCCTGTTCTATCTCCTGGACGACGTTTTCGGGCGTTCTTTCCCGCACCCTGCGTCCGTAGGGCCGCATACAGAACACGCAGGAAAAAGGGCAGCCCCGCGCGGTGATGATCGGATAGGTGGTCATGTTGGACAGGTCGCCCCAGGCAGGGAAGGGCAGGGCGTCCAGCTCGGTGTTCCAGGGGCGGGGCTGGTTGACCACCACCTGCCCTTCGCGGCGGAAGGCCAGGCCAGGTATGCCATCCAGTTTGTCGTCTCGCTCCAGGGCGGTCAGCAACTCGTGGCAGGTGAATTCTCCCTCGCCGAAGACCAGGGCGTCGAGGGCCGGAAACTCTTCCAACGTCTGGCGGGGCAGGGCGGTGGCGTGCACCCCACCGATCACGGTGAACACCTCGGGCCGTTCGGTTTTGACCCTGGCCGCCAGACGGGCCACGTGGTCGATCTCTGGGGTGAAAGCTGTCAGGCCCAGCACGTCGAGGTCTGAGGCCAGCACTCTGACAAGCGTTTCCTCCAGGCTCAGCCTTTCCAGTTTGGCGTCAATGACCTGCGCTTGCTGCCCCTGGCTCAGCAGGCAGGCAGCCAGGTAGCCCAGCCCGATGTGTGGGTAGGTAGGCAGGTCGTAAGGTTCGCGAACCTCCTCTGGGGGAGGACACAAGAGCACGGTGCGCATCGCTTTCTCCTGACATTCATTTTGGTTTCTAATCAGCTTCTAAAAGTATATCATACATTGAAAAAAATCCAAAGCGGTAGGGGCCTGACACTTCCAAAGCGCCGGACACCTGAGGTCGGTTGCCTTTTGCCGGGGAGTGAAGTATAATTGACGATGAGGGGTAGGTATATGGAAATCTCATGGCTAGAGTGGGATGAAGATACTGAGGAGCACCTTGCCAGGCATGGTGTCGCTATCGAAGAAGTTTACGAGGTGTGTGAGGGAAGACATAAAATCAAGAGAGTCAAGTACGGTCGCTACGGTGTTCTCGGCCAAACGGAAAGCGGTCGATACCTGGCCGCAATACTGGAAAAACTTGACAGAGGAGTGTTTCTGATCGTTACGGCGCGAGATATGAGCAAGTCGGAAAGGTGCCTGTATAAGAAGTAGAGGAGTGAAATGAGCGAAGCGCCACCCTTTAAGACGAGAGCTGAGGAAAGAGAATTCTGGGACAAAGCCGATCTCACTGAGTTTTTCGAGGAAGGCGAGTGGCAAACCCTGGAGTGGACGGAGCGCGAGGATCGCTGCGACCGTTGCGGCGCTTTGATGGACAAACGCTCCATCGATCTGCACCTGGCCGGTGGGCGAGTTACTCTACATAACGTAGATTGGTACGTGTGCCGCACGCCGCGCTGTGGACGTACCAGACTGTCGCCCCAGGTGGAGCAGCTTGTCGAGGACATTGAGGATAGCGTCAGGCGGGCCATCGCTTCCGAACAACCGGAAGAAGTCGCTGCCACTTGAGGAGTGTGTGGTGAGGATCGATGACCTGGAATGGGACGATTGGAACATTGAGCACATCGCCAGGCATGGTGTAGACCAGGACGAAGTTCACGAGGCATGTGGCTCCGGTAGTCACCTAGTCAGGAAAGCGGGCAAGACAAAGCGCGGCCAAGTCAGGTATCACGTTTACGGGCAGACTTTCGAAGGCCGATACCTGTTTATCGTGTTGGATAGAAGGCATGGAGCAACTTTTTATGTGGTTACTGCCCGCGATATGAGTTCAACGGAGAAGAAGATGTACAGAAAGGAACGCAGATGAAAGAACTTGAGATACCTGAGTTTAAGTCATATGAGGAAGAAGCAGAATTTTGGGACAATCTGGACACCAGTCCCTACATGGAGGGTGCAGAGTGGTTTACCTTGGAGTGGACGGAGCGCGAGGATCGCTGCGACCGTTGCGGCGCTTTGATGGACAACCGCTCCATCGAGCTGCACCTGGCCGGTGGGCGGGTTACTCTACATAACGTAGATTGGTACGTGTGCCGCACGCCGCGCTGTGGGCGTACCAGACTGTCGCCCCAGGTGGAGCGGCTTGTCGAGGAGATTGAGGATAGCGTCGGGCGGGCTATTACCTCCCAACAGGAGACTAAACAGGAAAGATATACTGACGAGAAGAAATACGAAAAAGCAGAGGAGGTTTAGAAAACACATGATCAGCCATCAAGTGACCAAAGGCTCACAACGGTCGGCCCACCGCAGCCTTTTCTACGCTCTGGGTTTTACAAAGGAGGAGTTGGAGCGCCCTCTGGTGGGGGTGGTCAACTCCCAGAACGAGATCATTCCCGGCCACATGCACCTGGACAACGTCGCCCAGGCGGTCAAGGCCGGCGTCCGTATGGCCGGCGGGACGCCCATTGAGTTCCCGACCATCGGCATCTGTGACGGTATTGTCATGGGCCACGAGGGGATGAGATATCCGCTCGCCAGCCGGGAGTTGATCGCCGACTCAGTGGAAGCTATGGCCCTGGCTCATTGTTTTGACGCCCTGGTGATGGTCCCTAATTGCGACAAAATCATCCCTGGCATGTTGATGGCCGCCGCCCGCATTAACCTGCCGACCGTAGTGGTCAGCGGCGGGCCGATGCTGGCTGGCAACTTCCGGGGCCGGGCGGTATCCGTCACCCAGACCTTTGAGGCTACCGGCGAGTACCAGGCCGGACGCCTGTCCGCTGAAGACCTGGACGAACTGGAACAGTGCGCCTGCCCGACCTGTGGGTCCTGCTCCGGGCTTTTTACGGCCAACAGCATGAACTGCATGGTCGAGGCCCTGGGGATGGGCCTGCCCGGCAATGGCACTATCCCGGCGGTCTACTCGGCTCGCCTGCGGCTGGCTAAACATGCGGGCATGAAGGTCATGGAGTTGCTGGAAAAAGGGATCAGGCCCCTGGATATCCTCACCCTGGAAGCCTTCAAAAATGCCATCACGGTGGATATGGCCGTCGGCGGTTCGAGTAACACCGTGCTGCACCTCATGGCCGTGGCTCACGAGGCGGGGCTGGCCCTGGAGTTGGAATTGTTCGACCAGATCAGCCAGCGCACTCCCTACCTGACCAAGATGAGTCCCGGCGGCGCGCACCACCTGCAAGACCTGGGCGAAGCGGGAGGCATCCCGGCGGTGATGAAGGAACTGACTAAAAAAGACCTCATCGCCCTTGATCTGATGACCGTCACCGGCCAGACCGTGGGAGAAAATGTTAAGGACGCGACCATCAAGCGGCCCGACGTGATCAAAACCTGCCAGGAGCCTTATCGAACCGACGGCGGCATTGCCGTTTTGCGAGGCAACCTGGCGCCCGAGGGGGCGGTGGTCAAACAGGCAGCGGTGGCAGAAAGTATGTTGGTGCGAGAAGGTCCGGCCCGCATCTTTGACTCGGAGGAGCAGGCTATTGAGGCCATCCTGGGCGGCAGGCTCAAGGAGGGCGACGTGGTGGTCATTCGCTACGAGGGGCCAAAAGGCGGGCCTGGCATGAGAGAAATGCTGATGCCCACTTCTGCGCTGATGGGCCTGGGTCTGGGGGATAAGGTGGCGCTGTTGACCGATGGGCGTTTCTCCGGGGCCACGCGCGGGGCGGCCATCGGCCACGTTTCGCCCGAAGCGATGGAGGGTGGGCCTATCGCTCTGGTTGAGGAAGGGGACGTCATCCAGATCGATATCCCTGGCAAGAAGCTAAACGTCAAAGTCTCTGACGAGGAGCTGGCAAGGCGTAAAGCAGCCTGGAAGCCCATCCCTCCCAGAGTGACCAAAGGCTATCTGGCTCGCTACATTGCCCTGGTCACTTCGGCCAGCACGGGAGCGGTGCTGAAGGAATGAAATAGAGCAGTGGGTCATTAACAGTTGATTTTGTGCGCCTCTAGAAGCCAGGTTTTTGCTAAAAAACCTGGCTTCTTCTTTTCCGCCGAAAAAATGACAAAGAGTAGCAACGCTAAATGCAACTGACTCCAATGTGGTTTTATTTGACTGGCATCATTTTTTATGGTATACTAGGTATTGATCCCCATGGTGTTTGCACGGCGTAATTCTTTCCTGCCCGGTGTGGCAAAAGCATCTCCTGTTTATCAAATCCCCTACTCGCTTCCCCACGGGTAACTTCCACTCCCCACAGGTAAGTTCAGCGTCACCAAATCTTCACTCGTTTCCCCACAGGTAAGCTCAGCTTAAGATAGCTTTAAGGAGGCTTAACATGAAGAAGCTAGCGGTTCTTTTAATGGTGTGCCTGTTGGCAGGACTGTATCTGTCCCCAACCGTCCTGGCCCAGACACCCGAAGCGGAAGGCGAGGAAGAGGCCCAGGCTGAACCGAAGGGTGTAATCTACTTCGCTGTTTTCGATCCCGAGGTGACCAGGCTGACTTTCGACCTTTACCGTAGCAGCGTCGATGGCGCCGACCAGGAAGTCGTC
>DAOULT010000108.1:0-43716 GCA_034417895.1 Anaerolineae bacterium
TTCAACTGCCCGATGGGATCGCTCAACATTTTAACCCCACAGATCGTTTTCTGGTATGGGCAGAGGGGGATACCATTCTTTTCAAAAGAATTGAGACCCCGCGAGTCACCGACATTGTGGCTGAGGCTCCCGAGACTGTTGAGCCAATGTCTATGGAAGAGATTTCCGAGATTGTGCACGAGGTAAGGAGAAAAGGAGCGCCCAAGGACTAATCGATGAAAATCGTGCTCGATACAAACGTGCTGGTATCCGGGCTATTATGGAAAGGCTTGCCCTGGCAATTGCTCAAACTGGCGGAAGAGAGCAAAATAACTTTATGTGTGACTCCCTTCACGCTGGAAGAGCTAGAAGCGACGCTAAAGTACAGGAAGTTTCAGCCTCGTTTACAAGAATTGAGGCTTTCCCTCGAAGAAATCATGGCCTATGTCATATCTATTGCCTCACTCTATGCCGAGACCATCTCAGTTGAGGCCGTCCCCGCCGACCCAGACGATAACATCTTTATTAACTGTGCACTTAGTGCCGGAGCCGTCTATATTGTTTCGGGCGACGAGCATCTTCTCAGCCTTGTTAATTATAAAGGGATCGCCATAATAACCGCTCGTGATTTTTTAGAGCGGGAATTTCTTGATTAGACAGGTAACCAATTGGGTAGTAGGCACCCGGCATCAGCTAATAAAGAGGAGGGATAACAATGTCCATTTTATTCCAACCCGCTAACGTCGGCTCTCTGGAATTGAAAAACCGTTTGATCCGCTCGGCCACGTGCGAATGGATGGCCGCCGAAGATGGCAAAGCCACCCTCACCCTGGCCTCTTTTTACAACGAGCTGGCCCAGGGCGGAGTGGGTCTGATCATCAGCGGCCACCTCTACGTCAGAGCCGACGGCCAGACCAGCCCCGGTCAGGTTGGCATCCACGAGGAGGGTTTCGTGCTGCCCCTCATGTCCCTGGCCGATGCCGTCCATAGAGAGGACAGCAAGATCGTGGGCCAGATCAATCACAGCGGTCGCCAGGCCAATCCCGAACTGACCGGAGAGTCGCCGCTAGCCCCTTCGGCGCTGCCCACAGACCCCGAAGGTCAGCCCCCGCGTGAGTTGAAAGGCGCAGAGATCATCGATTTAGTGATGGCTTACGGCCAGGCCGCCCGGCGGGTTAAGCAGGCCAGTTTCGATGGCGTGCAGCTTCACGGGGCGCACGGTTTTCTTATCAACCAGTTCCTCTCGCCCTACACCAACCGCCGTTCCGACAACTGGGGAGGGAGTTTTGAAAACCGTCTCAACTTTCTGGGGGCGGTCAGCTCCGAGGTGCGGGCCCAGGTCGGCCCCGACTTCCCGGTCTGGATCAAGTTGGGAGTGCAGGACTTCGTGGAGGGCGGCCTCTCCCTGAGCGACGGGCTGGAGATCGTGCGGCGGCTGGAAGGTCTGGGCCTCGACGCCCTGGAGATCAGCGGCGGGATAAGCGGGGATCGCTACACCAGCGTGCGCAAAGGCATCAAAAGCCCAGAGGACGAGGCTTATTTTCTGCCCTGGGCCCGCGAGGCCCGAAAGGCCACAAAGTTGCCCATCATCCTGGTGGGGGGGATGCGCTCTCCCCAGGTGATGGAAAGCGTCCTGGAGGAGGGGGCCGCCGATTTCATCTCCATGTCCCGCCCGCTCATCCGCCAGCCGGACCTGCCCAAACGCCTCCAGGCCGGAGAATCCTCCGAGTGCATCTCCTGCAACAAGTGTCTGAAACGCAGGGACGCAAGTGTCCGTTGTTGGGTGCTGCACCCCGATTGAGGAAAAGCGCCGTGCACTCCCCGGGGAACGTTCGCTGTGCGCGGCGCTTAGACTGCACCCTGATCATTGAGGAGTAGAGGACATGGCCCAGGTAGCCATCAGCCGTTGTAACGACTATCGACCAGAAGACGTGGAACGGGCTGTGTGGGAGAGTGTGGCCTTGTTGGGCGGCATGTCCGCTTTCGTGCAGCCGGGCCAGAAGGTAATGCTCAAAGTCAATCTGCTGTCCGCCACCTCGCCTGAGAAAGCCGTCACCACTCATCCGGCCCTGGTGGAAGCGGTGGTCAGGCTGGTGCAGGAGGCCGGAGGGCTGCCGCTCATCGCCGACAGTCCGGGCCATAGCGTCCCTTATAACAGGATGGGCCTCAGACGGGCTTACCGCATCAGCGGCATGTTGGAGGTGGCAGAACGCACCGGCGCAGCCCTGAACTGGGACACCGGCGCCGTCCAGGTTTCGCACCCGGAGGGTCGCCTGACCAAAAGGCTGGACGTCATCAAACCCCTCCTGGAATGCGACGTGGTCATCTCCCTGCCCAAGCTCAAGACCCACGTCTTCACCACCCTCACCGGAGCGGTCAAGAACCTCTTTGGCGTGATCGCCGGCTATAACAAAGGCATTTACCACGCCAAATTGCATTCCCTGTCCCAATTCACGGGCATGTTGCTGGATATCGTCTCCTACGTGCAACCGGCCCTGGTGGTGATGGACGCCATCGTCGGTATGGAAGGAGACGGGCCGGGCAGCGGCCCACCTAAAAAAATAGGAGCCATCTTAGCCAGCCCGGACAGCGTGGCCCTCGACGTGGTGGCCGCCCGCATCGTGGGGCTTGATCCCCTAGCCATCCCCGCCCTGAAGCAGGCCAGGGAGCGGGGCTGGTGGTCCGGTCGGGCAGAGGATATCGAGACCCTGGGAGCCACCATCCAGGAGGTGTTCGTGGCCGATTTCGTAAAGCCTGTTATCAGCCCCAGAGTGGATGGGAGCTTTGGTATCCCTCTTCTTGACAGCTACGTCAAACCTTTTCTGGTCAACCTGGTCACCCTCAGACCAGTGCCCCAAAAAGGACGCTGCACGGCCTGCGGCGTCTGTCAGCGCAGTTGCCCGGAGCAGGTCATCAGCCTCAACGATGGTCTGGCCGTGGTGGACTATCGACGCTGCATCCGCTGTTACTGCTGCCACGAGCTTTGCCCAGAGGGGGCCATTGAGCTGGAACGCTCCTGGGTGGGGCGGTTTATTCCAATTTGAAGACGATAGTTGGGTTTTAGATTTCGGTGAATTCTTGGGTTCGTTATTGTTTTTCTATTCCTGTTTTCCAGTGAGGAGCGATACAACAGCGAACGGGAGAATTGAACGAACATCAGATATAGGTTCGGTGAATTCTTGGGTTCGTTGTTGTTTTTCTACTCTTGCTCTCCAGTGAGGAGCGATTCCTGGTAAAGCTTTTTCTGTTTCTCCCGGCCCAGGCGGTCGGTGATCTTCTCCCAGGCTTGGGCCGCCTCGTCCAGGGCCTCTTGCGGTTCGACTTCTCCGGCGATGGCCCGCGCCAGTTGGGTTTCCAGAGCTTCGAAGTATTCGTCTGCGCCAGGTATGCGCACGTCCAGGATGACGTTGGGGTCCTCGACGATGCCTTTGACGAGTTCTACGTAGCCTTTGGCGCTTTCCTCATCCAGGCCCATAGCGCTCCACTTTTCCATATCACTTAGGCTGCTGAGACGCATGGTCTGAACCCCGGCCACGCTGAGCAAGGTGTCCACCTCTTTACTGCTCAGAAAAAGGCAGAAATCAAAAGCTGCTTCCTGGTTCTGGCTGCTTTTGAGCACCGACTGCATCCAGCCCCCGAAGGCGGCATAAGGAACACGCCTGATTTCTGGCAGGTCTTCCCACTTGTCGGTCGCGGGGTTGTAAACCTCTTTGGCCCCGGGCAGGGCCGAGAAGCCCAGCTTGCCCACCACCGCCGACACCCGGGGATTGAGAGAGATGGCCCCCATATCCGCCCACTCGACGGCCAGCATCGCCCGGCCCATCAACACGCTTCCTCGCACCTGGTCCAGCCCATAAGCGGCCATGTCCGGAGGGCCTAGCTTGCTGATCTCCACGCACTGTTCTAAAGCTCTGACCCAGCCGGGATCGTTGATGCGTGGCTCCATGGTATCCGCCTCGAAAAAGAAAGGCTTATCGGGGTCGGCGTAGGAGGCCGCCCGGCCCAGGAAAGCCCAGCGGGCCTGGCCTTCGGCCTGCACCTCTAAAGCGCCGTATTCCGGCTCTTCATCGCCGTCCCAATCCCAGTCCTGGAAAAATTCGGCCACGTCCCTGTACTCCTCCCAGGTCTGGGGGGGGCGCAGGTCGTAGTCGTATTTCTCCTTGAACTTTTTCTGATTTTCCTCATCTTTCAGGATGCCCTTACGGTAAACCAGGATCGGAGAGGCGCCGATGTAGGGGAGGGCGTAGGGTGCGCCGTTCCAGGCCAGAACCCGCTCTCGATAGAGGGGCGCGACGTCCTCCCAATCCACTTTCTCTTGCAGGTCAGCTGAGACGGGCACCACGACGTCCTTCACCTCTGCCAGCCAGTGGGCAGGATAGACGATCAGGTCAAAGTCGGAGTCGGACTTTATCTGCTCCAGAAGCTTGTCCTCGGAAAGCTCCACAACCTCCACCCCGCCGCCCCTGGTTTTCTGCCACTGCCGTCCCAAAGCTTCGACCGGGATGCTCACCCTGGGTTCCATCACCGTGCCCACTGTGATGGTAATGCCCTTATAAGGCCCCTCCACTTTGGGCGTGGGGGTGGCATACGGAGTGACCGCCGCCTGCATGGTCTGGACGGCGGGGGGCATTTCGCCGAGCGGGCCGGCGGGCACGACCGGAGCGCTCAGCGAGGCTCCGCGCACTAACATAAAAATGAGAATACTGACGACTATAGACACCGCCCCTCCGACCAGCCACCACCAATCGGGGAAAGGCTCTCTATAAGGCTCCGGGGTGGCGGGCGCCTGTGGCGTTGGCTCTGGTTCAGGTTCGGAGGTCTCTTCCGAAAGGTTTTCCAGCCCTTCCGTTTTCTCCTCTTTCTCTTCTTCTGTGGTCATAATACCTCCTGTGATGTTGATAGTTATTGCTACAAATACCTGGGAGTCAAACTGCCGGGTTCAAAGCTGCCGGTCAGAATAAGGGCCAGCAAGAACTTCCCCCCACTCTGGATATTAGTATACACCAAAAGTAAAGCAAAATCAATCGAAAATAGTGCTCTCCCTGGAGCAATCGTTTCTTATAGGCCCGAACACGCGGCCGTCAAAATTGGCGCGGCTGGCTTTTGTTAGCGGCAGGTCAACCTTAAAATTTAGCCACGTTTCAGCCACCTGGCTTGACAAAGACGCTTTTTTATGATATAATGTTATCGGTAACGGGAACGGTAACAGCAACCAGGAGCTATTGAAGGATGTAGCCAACGTGGTGAGCTATTTAATCGAGGGCCGGTCATGATTCATCAGGCAGCCTTGAGGCCGACCCGCATTTAATCAACCCTGTTTCGCGGGTGCTGAACGGTAATGGGCTTAACCCAGGAAGGAGGTGATAGATAAAGGAAGATACGATTAAATCAAAGGCGGAGATAACAGAATTAGTATCAAAACAAGACCAAAGGAGGAGGTATTTAAAAATGAGACGGACAATAAGTATAGTGATGCTGCTTGTACTCTGTCTGTTCAGTCTCAATATGGTTGCTACAGCGCAAGAGGCCAGCATCCAGAAAGAGTGGTTCGGGGTAACCTCTGATGGGGCTGTCGTCGAGAAATACACCCTTACCAACGAGAGTGGCATGGTGGCAGAGTTAATTACCTACGGTGCTACACTCGTGAGGTTATATGCGCCCGACCGGGACGGCAACATGGCTGACGTTACGCTTGGGTTTGATTTCCTTTCTGACTATGAAACCAGGAGCCCGTACTTTGGCTCCATTGTAGGTCGATACGGCAACCGCATCAAAGAAGGGAAATTCTCCATCGGCGATAAACAATACCAGCTTGCCCAAAATAACCTCGGGAACGCTTTGCACGGTGGGCTTAAGGGCTTTAACAGTAGAATGTGGAAAGCCATGCCGCTCTATACAGATGAGGGGCCAGCCGTGGTGTTCACCTACATGAGCCATGACGGTGAGGAGGGCTATCCTGGCAACCTTGATGTCAAGGTCACCTATACTCTGACCAATGACGACGAGCTAAAATTCGAATACGAAGCAACCACCGACGCGCCTACCGTCGTCAATCTGACCCAGCACTCCTATTGGAACCTGGCCGGCCATGACAGTGGTGATATCCTGGGCCACGAACTGACGCTCTACGCCAGCAACTACACCCCAGCGGACGACGTGCTAATTACGACTGGCGAGATTGCGCCTGTCGCAGGTACACCTTATGACTTCACTGAGGCCAAGGCCATCGGCACCGACGTAATGGACCCCGACGTGCAACTTCCAAACTTCTTGGGCTACGACCACAACTTCGTTCTGGACCACGCGGCCGGTGAACTTGGGCCGGCCGCTCGCCTCTATGATCCGGGATCTGGCCGGGTAATGGAGATTAGCACCACCGAGCCGGGCATAATGTTTTACGGAGGCAACTGGCTTGACTTGAAGGACGCCAAAGACGATGCAGATTATGCCCAGTACAACGGCCTGTGCCTTGAGGCACAACATTTCCCTGACTCGCCCAATAAGCCTGATTTCCCATCCACCCTCCTCGAACCAGGAGAAACTTATACCCAGTTGACAGTCCACAAGTTCTTCACCGAGTGATGCTCCATCCTATGGTGACTAACCCCCCGCCATCGATGACGGGGGGTTAGATTTGTCTGGATCATCTTTTATAACCACGTCTTAAACCAGGGACGACTTTGACAAAGCCCTGGGTTCTCCATAGGCTCTCAAGAGGCCGGCCATGATAGAGCGGAGCGGATTCAAAGAGGCCATCGAGCGCCCGCCCAATGGCTTGCTTGACAGACTCAGGGATGTAGAGTAAAATTAAAGGCAACTAGCTGCGTATTGCGGGCGGGGCGGTGAGCCTCTCCCAGGGTTTGGGGAAGGAGGTGATGCTGGCTAACTGACTACGTTGTTCTGTAGTTCACGCCATGGGCTTTCCCAGGAGGGAACTGGCGAACAAGCCCAACTAACTTTCAAAGGAGGAAAGAAAAATGAAATCCAGTTGGTTAATCTGTAGCCTGGTTGTAATGTTGGCGTTGGTGGTTGCTGTTGGACCGCAGCCCATGCCGACGCTGGCTCAGGAAGAGCAGCTCTGCACCGGGGTAAAGATAGTCTTCTTCCCCGGTGGGCCACCAGGGGGCCCCTTCGCCACCGTCGTTTACAATGGAGCAGTAGCGGCCGCCGCAGACCTGGACGCCGATGTGGAATATATGTGGTCGGAGTGGAACCCCGAGAAGATGGTCCAGCAATTCAAAGAAGCGGCCGCCACCATGCCTGACGGGATCGCCATTATGGGGCATCCGGGAGATGATGCCTTTGAAACGGCGGTCGATGAAGCCAGGGCGGCAGGGATCATCGTAACCAGCCAGAACACCACCCTGCCCAGACTGGAAGGCAGGTACAAGGGCGATGGGTTCGGTTACGTGGGGCAAGAGCTGTATGAGTCCGGCTATATGCTGGGCCAGGAAGCTCTCAAGAGGACGGGCCTCGGAGAAGGCGAGCGGGCCATGGTCTGGGGGCTTTTGTCCGAACCAACCCGCGGGCTGAGGACGAAAGGGGTCATCGACGCCCTGGAAGAAGCAGGGCTGGTAGTTGACTACATCGAGATCGACTCTGCCACGGACGCTGACGCTACGGCGGGCACTCCGGTCTTCACAGGATACGTGTCGTCCAACCCTGACGTTATGCTGGTCTGCACCGACCACGGGGGACTGACCGCCACCCTGGAAACGTACCTGACGGCGGCGGGTAAAGGCCCGGATGATATATATGGTATCGGGTTTGACCTCTCGCCGGCCACGTTGGAAGCGATCAGAGGCGGCTGGACCGACCTGGTGCTCGATCAGCAACCCTTCCTGCAAGGCTATTACCCCATTGTGCAGATCTGTATGACCAAGAAATACCTGTTCTCTGGGCTGCACATTGATACGGGGTCCGGCTTTGCCCACAAGGACAACGTCGAAATTCTGGCCCCGCTGGTGGAGGAGCAGATCAGGTAAGCCTCTTCACTTTCAAGCTCCTGAGTAAGACCTGAGCAAACGGTATTTCGCGGGAGACGGTGCATAAGTAGAACTATGTGGGACAAGCGGCACGAAGATATACGAGGCGTGCTCGCCGTGGCCGGGTGGGGATGGCGATCACGTGCGCGGAGAACAAACATATCCAGTGCCGTTTGTCCCCTTGTTTCACAGAAGGAGAGTATTTTATGGATTACGTGCTTGAAATGAAAAATATCTCTAAGCGTTTCGGGGAAGTTCAAGCCCTGCGCCAGGTTGACTTTGCCGTCGGCCGCGGTGAAGTGGTGGGCCTGGTAGGCGACAACGGGGCCGGCAAGTCCACTCTCATCAAGATCGTTACCGGCTACCATCAGCCAGACAGCGGAGAAATAAACTTCAACCAACAGAAAATAGAAGACTTCTCTGTGGCCAAAGCCCGACAGGTTGGAATTGAAACTGTTTTCCAGGAACGAGCCTTAGCAGACCTCCAAACTTTATGGAGAAATATATTCATGGGGCGCGAGCTGGCGAATGGCCTGGGTTTCCTCGACGTAAAGCAGATGAGGCAAGAAACAGAGAAACTGATGGTGGGGTCGATGGGTTTTACGTCAGCGGCCGTGGCCCCTGACTCGGTGGTCAGGAACTTTTCTGGAGGAGAAAAACAGGGAGTGGCTATCGTGCGGGCTCTGCACTTCCACGCTGAACTTATCATTTTGGATGAGCCGACGATGGGTTTATCGCTATCGGAGAGGAGAAAATTGTTGGAGTTCGTGAGTGACATCAAAAAGGCCGGCAAGTCGTGCATCTTCATCGATCACAACGTGTTTCACGTATATTCGGTAGCGGATAGGATCGTAGTGTTGGATAGAGGAGCGGTTGCGGGTGAGTTTTTGACACAAGACATCACTTTGGACCAGCTTATGGATAAGATGTATCTGGTGGCGCAGACGGGAAGCTGGGATTGACCCTAAACGCCGTGTTCGCTTCCAGTAAAGACCTGGACGATAGAAGCATATCAATCAGTAACCACAATATCAAAGGAAGGGAGTGAAAATGACTTCTCGTATCGAAGAGCAGGTACCAGAGCGAGTACGTCGGCCTATCAGCCTGAGCAGGTTTGCGCGCAGGTATGGGCTGCAAATTGGCATCGTTTGTGTCCTGCTGGTCATATGGACAGTGTTTGTCATCGGAGCACCCAGGACGTTCCTTTCATCCACAATCTATGCCGCATATATGTCTACAATACCATTCTTTGCTATTATGGCTTTGCCATTGACAATGGTGATAATCGCGGGCGAGATAGATTTGTCGTTCGGATCTATTATGGCCGTAGGAATGCTGGCCTTCGTCAAGGTTTTCGAGACCACCGGCAGTTTAGCGCTGGCTCTTGTGGTGTGTCTGGTGGCAGGATTCCTGGCCGGGCTGTTAAATGGGATAATAGTGGTTAAGTTGGGAATCCCTTCGCTGGTGGCCACTATCGGCACCCAGTTCTTTTGGAGAGGAGTGGTGCTGGTCATCACGGGCGGACACCCGGCTTCCCTCGTGCCGGCCAAAGGCACGCTCTTACGTGGAGCGCTGGTAGGCAGGCTGGCGGGTTACGTACCAGCCCAAATGATCTGGACTATTATTGTGGCGGTACTGGTGTGGGTCTTTTTGAACCGTCACCGATTCGGAGCGCACGTGTATCTTACCGGGGATAACGAGCATAGCGCCAGACTTATGGGGGTCAACGTTGACCGCACCAGGATGCTGGTATTCGCTATCGTCGGTCTGGCGGCTGCCTTCGCGGGCCTTTTAGCCAGCCTGGAAGTGAGTTACTACTGGGTTACTCTGGGCGAAGGGTATCTGCTGAGGACGCTGGCGCCCGTCTTCTTGGGCGGCACCTCGGTTTTCGGCGGAACGGGGACCATATTTGGGACGTTTGTGGCCTGTTTCATCATTGGGGCTATCGAAGCCGGGATTGTAGCCATCGGGCTGACAGGGTTCTGGACGCAACTGCTGTATGGTTTGATTATCATCATCTCGGTGTCCATGCAGGCGGTCCTGAGTAGAAGGCTGGAGTAGATAACGCCAGGGGGCAAAAATGAAACATCGAGAGCGGGTGCTCATGGCCCTCAACCACGAGGAGCCAGATAGATGTCCAATGCAAATCAGTTTCACGCCCGAATTTGCCTCCAGGCTTAAGAACGACCTGGGGCTGACGGACGAAGACCTCCACAACCCCCATGGAGGCGGCAATACTTACGCCCTGGAGCGGGCTATAGATGAGGACCTGATTTTAACCTCCGTCGGATGGGCCAACTCGTATTACGCCACCGAAGCCTACAGCGAAGACGGAGTTACCTACACCGACGAATGGGGAGTGGGGTGGAGGAACGTAGAGTATGAAACCAGGTTCGGCACAGGACGTTACACCGAAATGGTCGGGCATCCCCTGGCCGATGACCAGGCTCTAGACTCGTATCAACCGCCCGATCCGAACAGGCCCGAGCTATACGTTGAAGCGGAAAGGGCCATCAAAGAGTACAAAGATGAATACTGGATTGTGGGAGTTACCGTCACTACCATTTTTGAAACCGCCTGGGCGCTCAGAGGATACACAAAAACGCTGATGGATCTGGTTATCAATCCCGATCTTTTAGAAAGACTTTTTGATATCACTCTTAACTATCACCTCACGGCGGCCAGGAAATTGGTGGAAATGGGCGTCGATATGATCTGGATCGGGGACGACATGGGCGCCCAGGAGGGGATGTTCATTTCCCCGGCCACCTGGCGTCGATTCTTCAAGCCCCGCCTGGCTACGTTTATCTCGACCTTGAAAAACATCAATCCAGAGATAAAAATAGCCTACCATTCGGACGGCAACATTTACCCCATCATCCCCGAACTGGTCGAAATCGGCCTGGACGTTCTCAATCCAATCCAACCACGCTGTATGGATCCTGCAAAATTAAAGAAGGAATACGGGGACAAACTATGTTTCTGGGGCTCGATAGATGAGCAGTATACCCTGCCCTTTGGCGCGCCGGCCGAGGTGGAGAGAGAAGTGATAAGGCGCTTAAAAACGCTAGGCGAAAATGGGGGCTTGATCATCGGGCCAACTCACCATGTGCAGCTTGATACCCCGCTCGAAAACTTTTGGGCCATGGTCAATACCATAACCAAGACGCCTTATAGCTCTTTGTAGCCAGGCAATACGGGCTCTTGCAAAAGAACTAATGTTCTGGTATAATTATTAGGGAGCAAATCATGACTTATGTACCCACTGAATCCGAGATTAACACATTGCTGGAAAAAGGCGAGCTTAGGATTGAGGAGGACATCAAGTGGCGTGAAAAAAGAGGGGGGTCTCACTGGGAGTTTAGAGTCCCGGTGATTAATGAATATCAAGGAGTGAGATTCGATCTTCAATTGATAGGTACTAGAAACATTAATATTTTTAGATACTCATTTGCCTTATTACTTGATAGCAACCGTCGTATTCGTGGATTTTGTCCTTTTGTCAGTCATACGAATCGTCATCCAGTGAGAGAGAAAATAGAGGGCAGTCATAAGCATAAATGGACCGATCAGTGTCAGGATAGCTATGTATATGTGCCTGATGATATCCCTGAACCCGATGATTTAGAAAAGGCTTTAAGACAATTTTTGCAGGAGTGTAACATATCATTTCTAGGCGAGTATCATGATCCACCACCAGTGCAATTGGAGATGGAGATATGAATGTATGTGAAACATTAATCAATTCTTATCTCGTAACTCTCAAACAAGACTTCGATTGCCACGCTGAAGGAGAATTCATGGTCCTCACCACACCATATTCATATCCTGATGGTGACACTATTGAATTGTTCATCAAGTCAGAGGGCGATAAGATCAAGATATCTGATCTTGGCGAAACTATCCGCCGACTTGCGCTATTGGATCTCGATATTACTAAGGGCAAATCGAGGCGTGCTCTTTTTGCCCACATTATTAACTCAACTGGAGTTAGCAGCAAGAGAGGCGCTCTATACGCAGTTTGCACCCCTCCAGAAGTTGGTGAAAGAATAATTGATCTTCTGGACGCTGTCAGGCAGACCAGTTCTTTGGTGTTCTCTTTAAGGAGCTATCCGGCTAAGACTTTTAGAGACGATGTAGAGGCCTTTTTACGCGCCAGGAGATTTGAGCCAGAATTAAACTATTCGATAGAAGGCGATTCTGGTAGATCGTGGAAGGTGCATTTTTATCTGAACAGCCGACGAAATATCCTTATAAAGGCGCTCTCTGCTACAACAAAGGGTGGTGCAGATTATCAGGTGCTTGCTACCTATGCAGCTTATAATGATATTAAGCTGAGATACAAAGAAATGAATAGAGTTGCTGTTTTGGATGATACTTTCCCGGTCTGGGATGCAGAGGCACAAAGGTTAATACAACAGATTACAGAACTAAAAGTCTTCTGGAGTGATAGGGAGCAATTACCCCTTCAGTTAGCAGAGTTTGGAAAGTGATTACAGATAGCCCATGATTCCACCACAGGCAGTAACGCGTGAAAAGGTCGGGGTTGCTCACCTCGGCCTTTTAGTCTTGTATCCCGCGTCCTTTGGGGAAGGAGATGGTTTCTCTTGTCCATTCGCACCCGTCTGACTCTGTGGTACATAGGGCTGTTGGCGGCCATTCTGCTGGTCTTTAGCGCCCTGTTCTACTCCCTGCTATCTTACCGCATGATGGCTGAAGTGGATCATAACGTCCAGGCCCGGGCCGGACAGGTGGTGGCCTTCGTCCAGGCCGAAAACGATCCCCTGTTCCTGCTGGTCTCCGGCCTGTTGACCCTGCCTCCCATCGACGTTTTCTCCGCCCCTGGAGTATACGTGCAGATCGTGAGCGCTGACGGGCGGGTAGCCAGCCGTTCGGACAACCTGGGGGTTCAAGCCCTGCCCATCAACGAGGAGATGTTAGCCCACAATCTGAAGGGCCAGGCCACCAGCCACGTTCTCAAAGCCGGGGATACCCGAGTGCGTATCTACAGCACCCCGCTGATCGTCGGAGAGCAGATCATCGGGGCGGTGCAGGTGGGCCAATCGCTGCGCAACGCAGACGCCACCCTCCAGACCGTTCTCTACCTGCTGATAGGCGGTAACGCTGCCACCTTGCTCCTGGCGGCCCTGGGGGGAGTTTTCCTGGCCCGCACTGCTCTCTCGCCCATCGACCGCATCACCCAGACGGCCCTGCGCATCTCCCGCGCCGAGGATCTGAGCCAGCGGCTGGAGTCCCCCCAGGCGCAAGACGAAGTGGGTCGCCTGACGGCCACCTTCAACGAGATGTTGGGCCGCCTGGAAACGCTTTTCCACACTCAGCAGCGTCTCATCGCCGACGTTTCCCACGAATTGCGCACCCCGCTAACCACCATGCGGGGCAACCTCGATCTCCTCAGACTGGGAGCGGCCGACGACCCCCAGGTGCGGGAAGAGACCCTGGAGACCATCGAGGGAGAAATGGCCCGCATGTCGCGCTTGGTGGCCGATCTGCTGTTGCTGGCCCAGGCCGACGCCGGGATAAGCCTGGAGAAAGAGCTTGTCGAGCTGGATACCCTCCTGCTGGAAGTCTATCGCCAGGCCCAACTCATGGCCGACGGGGTAGAGGTCAAACTGGGCCACGAAGATCAGGCCGTGGTCATGGGCGATGCCGACCGTCTGAAACAACTGCTCCTCAACCTGGTGGACAACGCCCTCAAGTATACCTCTCCCGGCGGAGAAGTAAAGCTCTCCCTCTACCACGAGCAGGGCTGGGTACAGATAGCGGTGGCCGACACGGGGACGGGCATCCCCCAGGAGGATTTGCCCCACATCTTCGAGCGTTTCTACCGGGCCGACAAGACCCGCGCCAGGGGAGGGACGGGCCTGGGCCTTTCCATCGCCCAGTGGATCGCCCAGGCGCACGGCGGCTACCTGACGGTGGAAAGCCGGGTGGGGAAGGGCAGTACCTTTACCCTGTGGCTGAGGACGAAAGAAGAATAATCAGTCCCAGGCGGCGAAGAGATCGGTCTCTACCCCGTCCTTACGTTCCGGGGCAGGGATAGCCAGGGAATAGTATTCTTTTTCCAGGCGACCGGGCGGAGCGCTTTCCAGGAAGCGAGTGTAGTCGCTGACCTGGGTGCGGTGACAGTGGAGAGCCTTGACCTTGGTCTCGGCGTAGGCGGCGACATCCAGGATGGTGGTGATGTTTTCATCGGACGTGCCGGAGATATCGTCCCGCCCTGACTCCTCGACCACGCTTTGCGGCAGGGCCAGGTAGTAAAGCCTGGCGGGCTGATGAGGGTCAAGACCCTCCTCCAGATGCTCCGGGAAACGCTCAGGAAGGCCCGCAGAGCGAAAAGCAGCCGTGGTCAGATGGCTGATGGCTACGTGGTCAGGGTGGCCCGAAATCCCGTCGGGACCAAAGGTGATGACCACCTGGGGGCGTATCTCCCGCATCAGGCGCACAATTTTGCCCTCCACCTCCAGCGGATCGTAGCTGTCTAGACGACCATCAATGTACCCCAAAAAGCAAAGCCGCCGGATGCCTAACACCTGGCAGGAACACCGTAACTCCCGTTCCCGCACCTGGCCCAACTCCTCAGGCCCACTTATGGGCAATCCTCCGCTCATACCCACCTCGCCTCGCGTGGCGGTGATCAGGAATACATCCACTCCCTCGGCTGCGTATTTAGCCAGGGTGCCGCCGGGGCCGAAGGATTCGTCGTCAGGATGGGCGAAGACGGCCAGCAGGGAACGCGCCCCAGGCTTCCTCTCTTCATCGAAAAAGGAATGGCACGGAGCCGATAGGGTTTCTTCGCTTTGTGTCGTCATTCCTTATTCTCCTCATTAACCCTGGACGTCACTCCTCGTCCTGCAAGCCGAGCCACGTTCCGGTGCTCACCATGTGCTCGTAGTTGAGCATCAGGACGTCGAAGTGAGTCCGTTCGGCCGCGGCCAGGCTTTGGTACATGGCTCTACCGGCGGGGTCAGCCGTTTGGGCCGCAGCCTGCTGGTAGAAGTCGTAGCTATTATGTTCCATTTGTATACCGACCAGCAGGGCGTCGAGGTCGCTGGCTTCGGCCCGCACCTCCTTAGCCAGAAGTTCCCGCGCTCTGTCCGACAGGGGAATCTCCAGCGCGGTCGGCTCACAGACCAGCTCCTCGAAAGCTACCCAGCCCCGGTCGGCCTGGAGAGCTTCGTACTGAGCCTTAACCGTGCGCAGGTGTACCTCCTCATCTTCGGCTAAAGAGAGGAACGTCTCTTTGCCCTGCTCGTCGATAGTTCGCTCAGCCGCCTCCAGGTAGAATTGACGCGTTTCCTGTTCGTTGCAGGCTGCCTGTTGCAAAGCTTCTAGCGCTATGTCTTTGTCCATTTTTCTCTCCTTTCAATCTACGCCTCAGTCTGGGCAGGCTTGAAAAAAAATCCAGTTGACATATTGAGTATTTCACTGTATAATTACATTTGTCAACCATTGGTATAAAAGGATACCAAGATTATGAACCTGGATGCCCTGCCCCTGCCTGACCGACTGAAGAGACCAACCACCTGCATATTGATCATAGCTCTGCCCCTCCTGGGGGCCGGATTGTTGGTGATATGCGTGCTCAGAGGATATCTGCCCATCCCCGGGCCGACGCCTGTTCCCAGTGGGACGCCGCCGGCCACTCCTTCCCCTACGGCGGTCGCTTCGGGCACCGCCACTCCGACTCCTGCTCCGGCCGCAACCGAGCCAACCGAGACGACCGCCACCTATGCCCCGACCTCCACCCCGACGAAGACGGTCACGCCTGCTCCCGGCGAGACGCCGGCCACTCCTTCTCCTACGGCGACCGAACCAACCGCCATCTATACGCCAACCTCCACCCCGACGAAGACGGTCACACCCACTCGTACTCCATCGCCATCCTCGACTCCATGGCCGTCTGCAACTCCAACTCCAACCCTATCACCATCGCCTTCTCCACCGCCGTTGCTCCCCACGTCCACGCCATCCCTTCCCGGCGGCGGGGTATCTGCCGGCGGCCTGAGCGTGAGTCTTCTCACCCTGGTTGGCGTCTGTTTGTTTGGCCTGCTTATAATCTTCCGTAATTTGCGGTCGAATTAAACCGCTTTTTCCGCCTCGATCTGGGCGCGGAAGAGGATGGCGTCGTTGGGGCAGACCTGGGCGCACACCTCACAGCCGGTGCACAGCAGAGGATCGATGCTGGACTTCTGGCGTTTGTTCTTCTCGTATATCTCCTCGCTCTTGACGATGGCCGGGCAACCGATGCGGAAACAACTCCAGCAGGCCACGCACTTCTCTGCCTCGACGCGCAGAGGCAGGTAAGTCTTGCGCACCTCGGGCAGAAGGGCGCACTCGCGCCTGGTGATCACCACCGCTGCGTCCTCTGATTCTATAGCCGCTTTCAGGGCCTCTCGGACCGCTTTCACGTCGTAGGAATCGACGGTCTGCACGTTCTCGATGCCTAAAGCTCTCACCAGAGGCTCGAACTCGACCTCGCGGGTGGGCTGGCCCTGCAAGGTGTGGCCGGTGCCCGGATGTTGCTGGTGGCCGGTCATGGCCGTGATGCGGTTGTCCATGATGACGGCCACGGTCTTGCCCTTGTTGTAGGCCACATTGAGAAGGGCCGGCATCCCGGTGTGGAAGAAGGTAGAATCGCCGATGACGGCCACGTTGCGCTCCTCTATTCCGGCCTTATCGGCCCCGTGAGCCACCCCGATGCTGGCTCCCATGCAGCCGCAGGTATGAAGAGCGGACAGAGGCGGCAGCAGCCCCAGGGTGTAACAACCGATGTCGCCGTTGACGGGCACCTTCAGTCTCTTGAGGGCGTGGAAGACGGGCCGATGCGGACAGCCCGGACAGAGCACCGGCGGCCTGATGGGCAAATCTTCCTTCTCAGGTGCCGCCACCTCCACCCTGGCCGATTGCGGCAGGAGGCCGGCTTTAAGGGCCGCCTCGCGGATCACTTTGGGGTCGAACTCCCCACACATAGGGAAGATGTTTTTGCCTTCCACCTCTATCCCCATCAGCCTGATCTCGTTTTCAATGAAGGGGTCCAGCTCCTCGACGACGATCAGGCGCTCCACCTGGGCGGCAAAGTCGCGGATCATCTTTTCGGGCAGAGGATAGGTCATGCCCAGCTTGAGAAAAGAAGCGCCGGGAAAAACCTCCCTGGCGTATTGATAGGCCACGCCGCAGGTGACGATGCCCAGGGCGCTATCGCCCATCTCCACTTTGTTGAAGGGGAAGGTCTCGGCAAAGTCGGCCACCTGCCTGATGCGCTCCTCGATGAAGGGGTGACGTTTGCGGGCGTGGCCGGGGATCATGATGTATTTCTGGATGTTACGGGGGAATTTGTCGATTTTGGGTTGCACCTCGACCCGCTCCCCAAGCTCCACCGGCGTGCTGGAGTGGGCGATACGGGTGGTGATGCGCAGCAGCACCGGGGTATCAAATCGCTCGCTGACCTCCAGAGCGGCCCCCACCAGTTCCCTGGCCTCCTGGCTGTCCGTCGGCTCCAGGCAGGGCACGCGGGCGAATCTGGCAAAGTTGCGGTTGTCCTGCTCATTTTGGGAACTGTGCATGGCCGGATCGTCGGCCGAGACGATGACCAGCCCCGCTTCCGTGCCCGTCATCGAGGCGTAGAAAAAGGCGTCGGCGGCCACGTTGAGGCCCACGTGTTTCATGGCCGCCAAAGCCCGCCGCCCAGAATAGGCCGCCCCGATAGCTACGTCCAGGGCCACTTTCTCGTTGGGGCTCCACTCGCAGTAGATGTCGGGGTACTGGGCCAGATTTTCCAGGATTTCGGTGCTGGGCGTGCCGGGATAAGCGGCGGCCACCGCCACCCCGCTCTCCCACGCTCCGCGGGCGATGGCTTCGTTGCCGGATAGCATTTTTCGCATTATGGTAAACAAGCCTCCTCGTCTTTAGCTCTTTGATGAACGCACCCAATTATATAATAAATGCAGGTTTTGCGCAATTGGCAGACGCGAATTTTGGTCGCGGATTTAACGGATTGGGACCACCAAGGACACTGAGAACACGAAGGGCATAAAGGCTCTGTGTCCTTGGTCCTCTTCGCGCTCTTCGTGGTTGTAAATTGATGGCAAAATCCGTGACATCCGTGACCAGAATCCGTGTCTGCCCATTCGCGCTTCAGGGGCAGTGGTTGAACATTTCCCGAAACTGTGTTATGCTATACCTGGTGCGAGGTGAGGACGTAGTGAAGTGCGGAAAGGCAGGTGTGGTATGGCCGTAGAGCAAAAACAAGTTCGGGCTGTTACGGAGGAGGGGCGGGAACCGCCCTCCGGCAAGATGACCTACGAAGAGTTCCTGGCCTGGGCCGACGAAGGCACCTGGGCCGAATGGGTCGATGGGGAGGTGATCATGCTTTCGCCAGCATCGTATCAGCATCAAGATTTGAGAGATTTTCTGGCATTCGTTCTGCGGGGCTATGTAGAGACACATAATCTTGGCCTGGTATGCACTGCTCCCTTTCAGATGAAATTGGAGGCGGTTCGGTCGGGCCGCGAGCCGGATCTGCTGTTCGTTTCCAGGGAGCGATTGAATATCCTCCGCGCGACCTACCTGGACGGCCCGGCTGACCTGGCGGTGGAGATCATTTCGCCGGAGAGTATTGCCCGTGATCGGGGAGAGAAGTTTGTCGAATATGAGAAAGCCGGGGTGGGCGAATACTGGTTGCTCGACCCTGAGCGGAGACGGGCCGAGTTCTACCAACTGGGAGTGGATAACAACTACCAGATCGCTTTGCCCGACGCCGAAGGCATCTATCACTCGAAAGTCGTGGCTGACTTCTGGCTGCGGGTCGAGTGGCTGTGGGAGAGACCGTTGCCCCCCGTTCTGGACGTGCTGCGGGAACTAAAGGTTATTTAGAGCCATCCGTGAAATCCGTGACCAAAATCCGCGTCAGCGTTTGCGTTCCCAGCTATAATTACGCCCACTTCCTGGGGGGGTGTCTATCCAGCGTCCTGGCCCAGAGCGGCGGCGACTTCGAGCTTATCGTGGTCGATGATTGCTCCACGGACGGCTCGGAGGAGGTCATACGAAGTTTTGACGATAGCCGCCTCCGTTACCTCCAAAACGAGACTCACCTGGGCCACATCCGCACCTGGAACAGTCTCCTGTCGCTGGCGAGGGGGGAGTACGTCTGCTTCCTGTGCGCCGACGACCTTTTTCTGCCGCGCAAGCTGGAGGTCCAGGCCGCCCTCCTGGACGATAACCCGCCGGTGGGCCTGGTGCATTCGGATGGGCACTCCATCGACGCCGCCGGGGAGCTTATAAGCCCCTTCCGCTCCCGTTTTCCGCCCGACCTGGAGGCTTACCTGGCCCTGGATCACGTGCGGCGCGGTCGGCAGGAGTTCAGGCGGCTGGCAGCCGGGTACAACTACGTTCATCTCTCCAACGCCATGTTTCGCCGCGCCTCTTTGGACGAAGTGGGCGCCTTCGACCAGGCTTTTCCCTACGCCGCCGATTGGGACCTGTGGCTGCGCCTCCTCTTGAAGTACGATGTGGCATACGTGGCCGAACCGCTGTCGTGCATCCGCTGGCACGACGACAACCTGACCGCCAAAATGAAACAGAGCGGCCAGGCTTACGTGGACTGGTACGGGGTCATCGAGGCTGCCTGGGCGCGCTGGCCGGGGCCAAAGGGCGAGATGCGCCGGGCGAGGAGACAGGCTCTACGCGTCGTGCACGACCACCTGTTGCCCACCATCCACCAGGATTACGCCCAGGGGCACATGGCCCAGGCGCGCTGGAAGATCAGGCTGGCCGTCAAAAACGATCCTCTGCTCCTGACCGACGGCCTGACCGTCGCCACTTACCTCAAATCCCTGCCGGGCAAGGATGTCGTGGCCCGCCTCAGAAAGCTCAGACGCTCAGTAGTTCGCAAAACTATGGTTTCTTAGCCACAGAGGACACAGAGGTCACAGAGGTTTCTTTCTCCGTGTCCTCTGTGCTCTCTGTGGCTTGAACAAAATGGTGAAAATGTTATGGATTGGGAAAACCTGAAAGCGCTTAGAGATAAAAACGTCCATGTGGTGGGCCTGTCCAGCGTGGAGGGCAGCGCCGTAGCCGAGTTTTTGCTGGCCCAGGGATTCAGCCACATCACTGCCCACGACTTCAAGAGGCCGCAAGAGTTCGAGCGCAGTTACAAGCTGGTGCACGCAGGGCTATCCTCCCGCCAGAGAGAAGAGGCTTTTCGGCGGCTGCAAAGCCTGCCCATCAGAGTCCACTATCGGGATACCTACCTGGAAGGCATCGTGGAGGCGGACGCCATTTTCGCCACGCAAGCCTGGTTTCTTTACCAGGCCAACCAGCCTAAACTCCAGGAAGCGAAAGAGGCAGGCATCCCCTTTCACAGCATGACGGAGCTATACTTTGACCTGGCCCCCTGTCCCATCGTCGCCGTCACGGGCACCAACGGCAAATCGACCACCGCCAGGCTGCTCAACGACATTCTCCAGGAAAGCCCCATCGTGACCTACTTTGCGGGCAACGACCGCCAGAACGTGCAGGTTTTGGATAAAATCGAGGACATGAGGGCCGAAGACGTGCTGGTGCTGGAGGTCAGCAACCGGCAGTTGATCGAGCTGAACCGCAGCCCCCACGTGGCTGTCATCACCAACGTGGCTCCCAACCACCTGGACGAACATCCCTCCTTCCAGGCTTACGTCGAGATCAAGAGAAGTCTGATCGCCCACCAGCGCCCCGCAGACTTCGCCGTCCTGAACTACGACAACGACTTTACCCGCCGCATGATGGAGGGTCACACAGCGCAGGTTTTCCCCTTCAGTCGCACCCGCGAACTGGAGGAAGGGGCTTTCGTCCGTGAAGGGCGGATCGTGGTCAGGAGAGGAGGAGAAGAGCGGGAGGTCTGCTCCGTGGCCGACCGGCGCCTGGTCGGGGAGCACAATCTGGAGAACGTCCTGGCCGCGCTGGCCGCCAGTTACCTGCGCGGGGTGGCGGTAGAAACCATCGGCCCGGTGGTCGCTCGCTTCCGGGGCTTGAAGCACAGGATCCAGTTTGTGTGGGAAATGGAAGGGGTCAGGTACTACGACGATTTGAACAGCACCACGCCCCAGGCTACGGTGGCCGCTCTGAAGGCTCTGGATGCGCCGATCTTGCTCATTGCCGGGGGGGGCGCCAAGGGCCTGGATTACGGCCAGTTAGGGCGGGCTATTGGGGAGAGGGTCAGGGTGTTGATCCTGCTGCCCGGCCAGGGCACGGAGAAAATCGAGCGGGCGGTGAAGGGAGTCAGTAAGGGGAATACTCCCCTGATACGTCGCTGCCGGAGCCTGGAAGAAGCGGTGACCACCGCCTCCGAACTGGCTGGGGCCGGAGAGGCCGTTCTGCTCTCGCCGGCCTGCCCTTACTTCTTCAGCATGTATTATCTGAACGAGCGGGGCCAGGAGATAGGCTTCAAGGCTCTGCTGAGAAAGTTGGCCGCAGCCAGGCAGACGCGTTAGCAGCCAATAGAAACCAGGTTTTTTAGCCAAAACCTGGTTTCTTAAATACGGTTATTTTTCCTCCTCCTCGAACAGATCGAGGGTCAGGGGGTTAAGGCCGATAACCTCCAACTCGGCGCCGCAGTTAGGGCAATCCAGCACCTCTCC
Organism: Anaerolineae bacterium; assembly: GCA_034417895.1. Taxonomy (GTDB): domain Bacteria; phylum Chloroflexota; class Anaerolineae; order CAZYHC01; family CAZYHC01; genus DAOULT01. The sequence continues at coordinate 21,599 of DAOULT010000108.1, forward strand.
CACCGATAATGCCTCCGGGACCTCGATTTTGGCTCCACACTCCAAACACTCGGACATACGAACCTCCTGCTCCCCGTAGTGAAATTGTCGAAAAAGCGTCGATAAGCCATAAGGCAGGCGTCAAGCGCCCCACAGTAAAATAGTCTATAATGGGCGTAGGCTGACCAAGAGATTCGAGATTGCCTGTTGCCTCTCGAATCGAGCCTGTTTCAACGGTACGTGTTGTTGGTGGGTTCGGTTTAGGGATGAAAGGGGGTGATGGGAGCATAAGCGGAGTGCTCAGAGCTGCTTGCCCTACGGGGCAGGCAGCTTTTTTTATAGGCGGCTGCCGCTCACCGTCCCCGCAACCGTCGCCGGGCCTCCTGACAATGGGGGCAGACCTTGCCCTCGTGCTCTCGGCCACAGACTCCACAGGTTCTTAACTGATAAGTGACCTCGCTGATGGAAGCGGCGATCAGGATTAGCTCATACCCCTGGTATTTCTCCAGCCATTCCCCAAGATCGGTATCACCTACAGCCCACCCCCCATCACTATCACGGCGCTCCAGAGGGCCGCGCAACACGTCCGCTCCCATCTCCAGGGCCAGGGTGCCCAGTTGTCGAGCACTGTCTTTTGGGATCATAATTCCCTTCCTCACTCCAATCCATCTTGAATGTGCTTGATGCCCACTCCGCCGGTGCTCTACAGTATAGCAGATTTCTGGGGCTTTGGCAAAAAAAGGTTTTCTCTCTTGATTACCCCTTGACTAATCAGCAAAAACAGTATAATATAGTCTTAGGGGGGTGGTTGAGTCCCGGTGGGCTCCGCGGTCTTCAAAACCGTTGAGGGGTGCCGAGGAGGTGGCCCTGGTGGGTTCGACTCCCATCCACTCCCGTAGAAATTAGCTCGATGTCAGGAAGGCAAGGACAAGACCAGCATTTGGAAAGGGAGGTTGGGGAGGAGAACGGGGCCAGGGCCTGTTGCTGGCCGGGCGATTAAGAGATAACGCGTTCTAATAAAATTCTAACGTTTCTCTAACGTGTTTCTAACAATAGGATGCTATAATAGCCCGGCTACAGTGGATAGTGTGTTTTGTAGTTAAGACAAGTGGATAGCGGGGGAAGAAAAATGAACGACGTTTTGAAGACAACGGCGCAAGCAATGCCCCTCTCGTCTGCTGGCGACAGCGAAGTCTCCCCACGAAGGCTCAGAACTGAAACTGAAAAAGAAGAGAGAGCAGACGAAGAGCAGTCGATTAAAAAAGAAGAAATAAAGTCAGACCCGGATGACGTGATGGGGGACAGTCTGGTGGGGCTTTGTCTGAGAGATATGGCGCGCAGTCCATTGCTAACGGCGGACGACGAGGTCAGGTTAGCTCGACAAATGGAAAGAGGCCGGACAGCCCATCGTCTTCTGGACAAAAATGACCACGACCCGCCGCAAAAAGAAAGACTGCAACGGGAAATCGAGCAAGGCGAGGCGGCCAGACAACAACTCATCAAATCTAATGCCCGCCTGGTTATCAGCGTAGCCAAGAAATATATGGGCTATGGGATGCCGCTTTTAGACCTGATCCAGGAAGGTAACATTGGCCTGATGCGCGCCGTCGAAAAATTCAACTATCAGCGCGGTCATCGGCTGAGCACTTACGCCACCTGGTGGATTCGACAATCCATCACTCGTGCTCTGGCTGACCAGGGACGTACCATCCGCCTGCCCGTTCACATGGCCGAACACCTTCGTAAGTTCTACCAGGTACGACGGCGGCTGGAACAAGAATTGGAACATCAGCCCTCAATGGAAGAGATTGCCCAGGCCATGGGCGTGCACCCGACCAAAGTGTACCGCATCTTACGCGCCTCGCAGGAACCCTTATCCCTTGAACAGCCTATGGGCGATGAGGGAGACAACGAGCTGGCGGATTTCATAGAAGACGAGATTGCTGCCAGCCCGCACGAGGTAGCTTCTCAGCGTCTGTTGGCGGAGAAAATGAACCAAATCCTGGCCGATCTTAGCCCCAGAGAGGCCCGCATCTTACGCTTGCGTTTCGGCTTGAGCAGTGGCCGCAGCTACACCCTGAAGGAAATCGGTCAGAAATTTGGCCTGACGCGAGAACGTATCCGCCAGATCGAAAAAGAGGCCCTGGCTAAGCTGCGTCACCCCAGCCGCGCCCGCCAATTGAGAGGTTATATTGACTGACCGCCCTTCCGTTCAGGTCGTAGAAGCCCGACCGTGAGGTCTTCTCTTTTCCCCTTTTCTCCCGTTCACCGTCGGCTATTCCCCGCCAGGAAAGCTCTAACAAAACTCTAACGTTTCTCTAATGCCATTCTAATACGACCCGCTTATAATGGAGCCGAATCAATGTGGAGGTATGAACCATGACTACGCACATTCCTGTCACCGTTCGCAATCATAGCCAGGATTCGGCGGATAAATCTAAGGAGAAACTGGAAGCTGTTGAGGCTAATGGCGAAGGGGTGGAATCCAACGAAGAAAAGGGTCTGGATGAGTTAGATATCGTCAAACGAGAGGCAGAGGAATATAAAGACAAGTACCTGAGAGCCACAGCCGAGATGGCTAATTACAAGAAACGCCTGGAACGTCGGTACGAAGAACAGACCGAAGCAGAGAAGAAACGTTTGCTCAGAGAATTTCTGGCGGTAATGGACAATCTGGAGCGGGCTTTATCCCACGCCGAAATAAGTGAAGACGGTCTGCGGGAGGGTCTTCAGCTCACTCACCAGGCTTTGCAGCGGATGTTGACTCAGGAAGGGGTAGAGGCCATGTCCCCTGAAGGGAACCCCTTCGATCCTCTCTATCACGAGGCGGTGGCTACGGTGCCCACCGAGGCAGAGCCGGAGACAGTGGTGGGTCAGGTTCAAAAAGGATACCTTTATCGCGGAGAGTTACTGCGTCCGGCCAGGGTTCAGGTAGCCCGGTGAGCGGGGCACTCCAAGAAAGGAGGGTGAGATAAGTAGCAATGTTCTATTTCGACTCCATGTACCTGGTTTTCGCTTTGCCAGCTTTGTTGCTGGCCTTCTACGCCCAGATCAAGGTCAAATCGGCCTATAGCAAATATTCGCAGCAGCCCAACTGGAGAGGCATCAGCGGTCTGGAGGCTGCCCGCCACCTTTTGTCGGCCAGCGGGTTGAGCCACATCAACATCGAGGGAGCGCCAGGAGAGCTTTCGGATCATTACGACCCTCGCCACAAAACCTTGCGCCTTTCCCCCCAGGTGGCCCACGGTCAGACGGTGGCCGCCCTGGCTATCGTGGCCCACGAAATCGGGCACGCCAACCAGGACGCCCAGAACTACGCCCCTTTGCGTCTGCGGGCTGGCCTGGTGCCTATGGTTACGGTCGGTTCGTGGGTGGGGCCTGCGCTGTTCTTCCTGGGCCTCTTTCTCAGGATGAGCGGCCTGGCCTGGCTGGGCCTGCTGGCTTTCGCTGGAGCCGCCGTCTTCGCCCTGGTCACTTTGCCGGTGGAGTTCAACGCCAGCCGTCGCGCCCAGGAGATGTTGCGCCGCTCCAACCTGGTGGACGAGCGGGAGATGAAAGGGGTCAAAAGCGTGCTGAGCGCCGCCTCCCTGACCTACGTGGCTGCCCTGGCCCAGACGTTATCGACCCTGCTTTATTACGCCTTTTTGCTCTCCGGCATGAGCCGCCGACGAGTAAGATAACACCATCGTCAAGTTTCACGTCAGCAATACCTCATCGAGATTTGACTTTAGGGGGCATTTGCCCTATTAGAAGAGGAGATTAGAAGGAAAAATTTCTGTATAACACGTGAGTCGGAACTATACGGAAAATTTCTGTCTTTAAAGGGGGTAATATCCAATGACTAATCTAGTCCCTACAACTCCAATTCAAGCCCTTGATTCTTTCGAGGAAGCAGCAAAGCTTTACTTGGGTCATCTTGGACTGCCAACTGAAGGAGTGTTAAGTAACAGTCCCTGAACGAGTAAAAGTTGCGAACAATATTCCTGATATAGTCAGCATCCATCTCACTGAAGACCAACGAATGAAAGCTCTCTACATCTCCAAGTTCTTTGCGGCTGTTGGAGCAGGTCTATTCGATGCAGCCCTAAATTACTTATGGAATGAAACCATTGTAAATCTGCGCGAAAAGGTGGCACGGTTTGACCTGGAGTACTTTTACGATAGCGTTATCACAGACAGTGATCGCCGCGCACGCTTTAAGACCGAAGACGACCTAAGCGAGCTGGATGATTGGACACTAATTAGAGGATGTCGAGAAACTGGTATCCTCTCTGATATTGGGTTCAAGCACCTTGATTATATTAGAAACATGCGAAACTTTGCAAGTGCGGCACATCCAAACCAGAATCAACTCACAGGGTTACAAATAGCAAGCTGGCTAGAAACTTGCATCATTGAAGTTCTGGCACGAGAACCGTCAGGCCCCGTGCTAGAAGTCAAGAAACTACTTCACAACATCAGGGAACATAAACTTGTTGCAGATGATGCCGACCCCATTATATCAAACATTCAACAACTTCCCCTCGACTTGGCCAAGTCCCTTCTTCGAGCAGTGTTTGGCATGTACACCGATGAGGGGATTAGTTCAGACGTTCGCAGCAATATTGACCTTCTGGCTGGGGCATTGTGGATTCAAGTAGATGATGAAGCACATCACGAAGTTGGGTTGAAGCACGCTCGCTTTGCTGCCAGCGGGGAACTTATCCGAAAAAGATTGGCAGAAATTTTTTTGAACAGGGTAAAAGGTCTTGCGTTCCTGACAGATGAACATTTAGCTTTGCGGATCGACGAACAGCTTGACAACTTGTGGGTGGCTCATATCGGATATAATAACTTTTATAACGAACCCCCGCATGCAAAGGCTTTGGCTCAGTACATACCACCTAGTGGTGTCATCCCAGCTACAGTTAGGGCTCGTTACGTACGCGTGTTGACAATGTGCAGAATTGGGAATGGCTATGGAGTTTCATATGCTGCAATGAGACATTACGATATGCTCATTGATCGCTTCCACGACCGAGAGATAACCGCCTTTGTCAGGTTGTTAATCAACCCGGACGTAACTTCCCGCCTGCAATTCTCTTCGTGCGCGAAAAACTTTAGTTCGTCGGCAGAGCTGCTATATTCCAAAACTACTAAAGTTTTGCTTCAAAATGCCTTGAAGGTCATTGCTGAGGCAAAGCCATCCAGGCTTCCTCAGCTAAAATCAAACCCAGCAATCAAACAGGTTGTTCGCTCCCGGAATCCATAAACCTCGCGTTCACTCAGCGAAAATGTTACCGGTGAGGGCTATGCCCAACTCGGCAATAGCCCTCTCCACCTCGGTGGGGGTCAAAGGGCGGGGATAATTATACATTACCCCGCCAGGCCGCTCGTTGTAGAAGGGGCGGTTGCAATCGGGGCAGCCGGAGGTACGGAAAGCTCCGCCGGCGGCCAGGTGCTCCCGCAGAGCGGGGAGGTTGAACGAGAGCAGGCGGCCTGCGGAGGAGAAAGTGAAATCTTCGGCGCGGGCCAGGTGGCCGCAGATCAGGTGGCGGGCTACCTGGGCGCGGCGGTAGACCTCCAGGGGCGGCGGAGGGACGTCCTGCAAGGCCGTGCCCCGCACCGGGGTGAAGGCGAAGAGGCCCACCGTCAGCCCCAGATCGTGCAGGTGTTGCATAGCCTCTGCCATCTCCCGCTCCGTCTCCCCCAGGCCCACGATCAGGTGGACGGCGCTACGACCGGGGAAGCGCCGGGCCGTCTCTTCGATAAGAGCCAGGCTGCGCGGCCAGCGTCCGCCTTTGACCCGGCGAAAGACGCGCTCACAGGCAGCATCCAGCCCAAAGCCGACGTGGTCCACTCCAGCCTCCAGCAAGTCCTCTACCTGGGCCATACTCTTGGGCAGAATGGCGGCATCGACAGGCACGTCGCTGACCTGCTTGATGGCTCTCACCACCTCCAGGGTGCGCTCAAAATACCCTTCGGCCACCGTCACTTGCAGACAACAACGCTTAACCTCACCACGGGCCGCCGCCTCCGCCAGGCGGGCGATGGTTTCCTCCTGGTCGAAGGGCGGCCAGGTCACGCGGGAGAGGTTGATAGTCCGCGCCTCGCTCTGCCGGGCCTGGGCGCAGAAAGCGCAGTCCAGGGCGCAACGCCCCCCCAGCATCAGATAGGCGGTGGTGGGCGCTGCTTCCATGCTGGCATCGTCCAGACCAAGCACGATGGCCGTGCCTATGGAAACGTTAATCTCTTTTCTTCCAACCTCCAACTTCCAACCTCCAACCTCTATTATACCACTTTTTTTGCAAATGGGTAGGAAGGATGGTATAATCTGGAGAGAACGCTGGCCCTGGGTTGTATGGTAGCGCCAGTCCCCTGGAGAGAAATCGTTTGATGAAGACGAGAGAGTTATCCATAGCCGTTTTGAGCCTGGTGGTGTTCTCCCTGGTGTGGCCCCTGACCCTGGTGGCTCAGCAGGAGGACGACCTGGTTCAGCGCCTTATGGACCGCATGTCGGTGGAGGATAAAGTCGGGCAGCTCTTTCTTGTCACCTTCGAAGGCCATAACCTCAGCGCTGGCTCAGACATCGTGGAACTGATAACCGAATATCGGGTGGGCGGGGTGGTACTTCAGGCCAGCAACCGCAATTTCGTTAATGGAGAGAACGCGCCCGATCGGGTCGCCAGGTTGACGAACGGGTTGCAGAATCTGGCTCTGACTGCCGGCCAGCCCTTGACCGGCAGCGTGCCCGTCACTGTCGACCAGCCGCTAAATGGGATACCTCTTTTCATCGCCCTCGATCACGAGGGAGATGGTTATCCCTACACCGACCTGCGAGGCGGCATGACGGCCCTGCCCAACAACATGGCCCTGGCCGCCACCTGGGATGAAAGCGCCGCCGAGAAGGTGGGACACATAGTGGGGCGCGAACTGGAGGCCGTGGGCATCAACATGGTTTTTGGCCCTTCTCTGGACGTGCTCGATAATCCTCGTCCCGGCCTCAAAGGGGACCTGGGCACCCGCGTTTTCGGCGGCGATCCTTATTGGGTAGGTAAAATGGGACGGGCCTACATTCGTGGTCTGCACCAGGGCAGCAAAGGCCGGGTGGTATCTGTAGCCAAGCATTTCCCCGGCCTGGGAAGCAGCGACCGTCGCGCCGATGAAGAGGTATCCACTGTGCCCAAGTCCCTCCAAGAGTTGAAAAAGATAGAGTTGGCCCCCTTTTTCGCCGTGACCCAGCCGAACGATCCCCAGGCCACCACCGAGGCCCTGATGTCCTCGCACATCCGCTATCGGGGCTTTCAGGGCAACATCCGCCAGCTTACCCGCCCGATCAGCTTCGACGCCAAAAGTTTGCAGGCCCTTCTGAACGAGCCAGAGCTTAAAGCCTGGCGCCAGCGAGGGGGGATTATGGTCACCGGGGCCCTTGGGGTGCCTGCGGTACGCAAATACTACGATCCCCAGTTGCAAACCTTCCCCCATAAACGTATCGCCCAGGAAGCCTTTCTGGCCGGCAATGATCTGCTGGTGCTTTCCCAGTTCGGTCTGCACGACGTATGGGCAGAGCAATTTGAGAACATCAAGGACACCATTCGGTTTTTCGGCGAGAAATACACGAGCGATCCCACCTTCCGGGCCAGGGTTGATGAGTCCCTGCGCCGTATCCTCCGCCTCAAACAGCAACTTTATCCTCATTTCTCCCTGGAGGAAAGCCTGGTCGATCCGGACCGCCTGAGCGAAACGGTGGGAGTGAGCCAGAGGGACATCTCGCAGATCGCGCAAAAAGCGGTCACCCTGATTTATCCTGGCCCCCAGGAGTTGGCCGATAGATTGCCCGCTCCCCCCCTCATCGACGAGCACATCCTTATCTTCATCGACAATCGACAAGGGCAGGACTGCACCGGCTGCGAGCCTTTCTATTTCATCGAACCCGACGCCTTGCAGAGTATTATACTCCAACTGTATGGCCCCCAGGCCAGCGGGCAGGTCAATCCGGCCCACATCAAGAGCCTGACTTTCAGCGAATTGAGAGGCCATCTGCTGGCCGAAACAGGTGAAGTAAAGCCCCCGCCTCCCTCCCCCACGCCTGAGGCAGACACGGCAACAGCTACGGTCGAGGCCGCCCCCCCGCTGACCAGCACGGTTACGGCGACAGCCCCCTCGGAGGTCACGCCTCCGAGCACGACCGAGGGGACCGCTATAATGGGCATAGAGGCCCTTCTGCAAGAGGCCGACTGGATCATCTTCGCCATGCTGGATGTGAACCTCGATGACTATCCTGAGTCCGACACCGTCAAGCTGTTCCTCAAGCAGCGCTCCGACAGCCTGCGCGCTAAAAAAGTGGTGGTCATGGCCTACAATGCCCCCTATTACCTGGACACCACCGAGATCAGTAAACTGACCGCTTACTATGGCCTTTATAGCAAGGTGCCGCCTTTCCTGGAAGTTTCGGTCCGGATCCTGTTCCAGGAGTTCACCCCCCAGGTCTATTCGCCGGTCAGCGTGAAGGGTGTTAACTACGATCTGATCGCGCGCCTGGCGCCCGACCCAGAGCAGGTCATCGCCATCGAAGCCGCCCCGCTTCAGGATTCGGAGGAGATGGCTCTGCCAGAGACCCCCACCCCTATTCGGCCTGAGCTGGAAGGGACGCCGGCCCCGATGGACGTCGAGGCCGGGGTGACCATGCGGTTGCGGACCGGGGTTATCGTGGACAGGAACGGGCATCCCGTGCCCGACGGTACACCGGTGGTTTTCCGCCTTTTTTATCCCTCCGAGTCGCTGGAGCTACCGCGCCAGGAAGTGATGACCGTAGAGGGGAGAGCCGAAACCATCATCACCTTGCAGAGAACGGGACAATTAGAGATCACGGCTACCAGCGATCCGGCTCTGCGCTCTGCCACAGTCTTGATCACTATCGGGAGCCAGGATGAGCCAGCTACCATCGCTACGGTAATGCCCTCGCCTACCGCTACGCCTACCGCTACTCCCACCCCCACTTCCCTTCCCGCCTCGGTACCCACGATCCCACTGACTTTCGCCTCTCCGCCATTCGAAGAAGGCCAGGCCGCGTCGGGCGGCCTGGGCACACAGGGAAAACCCAGGTTGAACGAGACCGATCTTTTGCTCTCGCTAGGGGGTATGGTTCTGGCCGCCGGGGTAAGCTATCTCTTGCGAGGCGACTGGAAATTCCCCCAGACCCGCCGCCTCCAATTCTTCCTCTCCAGTCTGGCCTGGGGATTGGTGGGGTATGTTCTCTACGGGTTGGGGCTATTGGGCATGGGTTTGGTCTGGCAATTCTACGGCCACTGGGGGGCGCCGCTAGTCTGTTTCCTGTTTGGATTGTTGCCCCTCAGCTACACGCTATGGGAGAAAATGACCCGTTGGCAAAACAGGGTGTAGAGAGAAATAAGGAGAGAGAAGACCGAATGGTTCCCCGCTCTGGGTAGGGGGCGGTGGGGGCTGAACCGTTGGGGCACGCAGGGTCACCACTACGGCAATGAGCAACAGACCCAGGACAATGGCTAGTAGAATACCGTTATCCCGGAGAGCGATGACCCATTCCAGCTCTCTGATAGGCTCCTTGATGGAGGTAGCAGAGGCGGTCAAGATTCCGGGCGACGGGGCGGTGGGAGAAAGCAATTCGGCCCTGAACTCACCTATGCTGGATGGCCGTCTGTCGGGGTGCATTTCGAGAGCCTTCATCACCGCTCGTTCTACCCGAGGAGAAACGTCCGGGTTAAGGCTGCGGAGCGGGGTCAGAGAATCGGGCTTCAGGAAACGTTGTTTGGCATCGGGAGGGGGTTGACCAGCCAGGAGGTGATAGAAGGTCGCACTCAGGGAGTAGATATCGGAGCGAATGTCAGTATGGCCCGTGTCCCCACCGTACTGCTCCAGGGGGGTGTACTGCACCGTGCCACGTCCCTGGAGGATGGTGATGGTTCGGGTATCATCGGGAGTCAGGAGCTTGACCAGGCCAAAATCCACCAGCTTGACCGTACCAGCCGGCGTGAGTTTGATGTTGGCCGGCTTGACGTCACGGTGAAGAACGGGCGGGTCCTGACCATGCAGGTATTCCAGGGCGTCGCACAGTTGCGCGGCCCAGACCAACACCAAACTCTCGTCCAGGAAGCGGTTCTGCCGCCGGGCGTCATCGACGATTTCTTTCAGGTTCTGACCGGAAACGAAATCCATGACCAGATAATCTCGCTCTCCCTCAGAAAAATAGTCAGACACCTTGGGCAGATTGGGATGATCAAGGCGAGCCAGAACGTTGGCTTCACGATGAAACTGTTCCTGAGCCTGTTTCAGGGTAGAGGGGCTGCCCCCTGGTTCGAAGCGTATTTCTTTGATGGCGCACTGTCTGCCTTCTAAACGCAGATCTTCGGCCCGATAGACGGCCCCCATACCACCCTGACCGACCAGTTCTATGATCTTGTATCTCGACCGTAGAACGGTATCCGGTGCTAACGGTTGAATCAAACCTTTTCTCTCCCTTAAAGCGGACGCTCTCCCCAGGTATAGCTTAATCTATTATCGGCTTTCTGTCAAGTCCGGGACTCCGGGGCGCAGAGTTTCCCTGATAACCTATGCCTGTTGTGAAATGGATAAAAGGAGTGGAGTTTTGATGATAAGCAGAGAGATGGCGATGCTCATCATGCTGGAGGGCGGCGAGCCTACCCAACGATGGGGCATCGCTCAGGAGACGATCACCATCGGACGAGAGGAAAACTGCGACATCGTGTTGGCTGACCGTCAGGTTTCCCGCTGTCACGCCCGGATCCGGAAAGAAAATGAGCGTTACATTCTGGAGGATTGTGGCAGCAAAAACGGGACCTTCGTGAACGGGCAGGAAGTGGAAGGGACTTATTCCTTGCGAGACGGCGATGAGATTCAAATCGCTCTGCGCTTCAAGCTCGCTTTCGTCGATGCCGGAGCCACCACCCCTCTATTTTTTGACGAAGGGGGAGCCCTCGGTTTGCGTCTGGACAAGGAGAGCAGGACGGTATGGGTCAGAGGCCAGGAAATCGATCCTCCTCTTTCGCCGGCCCAGTACCGTCTGCTGGAGCTTCTATACGATGGAAAGGGGCGGGTTTGCAGCCGGGACGAAATTGTCCAGGCTGTCTGGCCCGAAGACGCCAAAGAGGGGGTTTCTGAACAAGCCATTGACGCTCTGGCCCGACGGCTGCGGGAAAGAATAAGCGAAGCTGACCCCGACGGCCAGTACATCATCACCGTGCGCGGACACGGTTTCAAGCTGGAGAATATGGTTTAGCCCATGAAAACTCTATCACACCTCGTCACTTTGATCTTGCTCCTCCTGTGGGGGCTGCTTCCATCTGCCTGCCAGGCGGTCTTTTCGGTTCAGGAGGGAGGCCGAATAGCGCGGGCCACTGCGACGCCTCCTTTAACGGCCACCCAAACGCCCACCGTTGTACCTGCCTTCACGCCCACCAGCGCCCCCCTACCCTCATCGACCCCCGCGCCTCTGCCCGCCACTCCTACCCCCATTCCAACGCCCACCCCCACTTTGCCCTCGACCTTCATCTCCGCGCCCTCTCCCACGCCGGGCGTGGAGCGGTTCGAGCTGGCTGACCTGCCTGCCCTGGCCTTGCCCGACTGGCCCAGACCAGCTCACGACAATGGGCTAGGCATCCATTTTATGAAAAACGCCTTCTTCAACGACGATGAGCTGGAGGTGAACATTGCTCGCGCCCTGGACATGCACCTGAAATGGGCGTTGGTGGTCTACGCCGAGGGAGGCCAATTGGAGCGGGCCGCCCGTCGTTTCAAAGAGGCGGGCATGGTGGTGGTCTGGCGGCCCCGGCTCTTCGCCTACGAACATTACCCCCACTGGGCGCGCGATGTGCGCATTTTGCAGGAGGCTGGTCTGCCGCCCTACGTCCAGGTTTACAACGAGCCTAGCCTGGAGGCCGAGTGGGAGGATGGGCCGAACAAGAGTGGCCGCAAGTTCCGGGCCAACCTGAGGGTAGCCTGCCAGGAGATTTACAACGCCGGGGGCTTCATCGGATTACAGTTTGTACACGAAAAGTGGCTGACCGACTCCCTGAACGACATAAAAGAACGGGGCGGAGAAAGCGTTTTCGGGCGCACCTTTTTCGTGGCCCATCCTTACGGCATGAATCACCCCCCGCCCTACACCGAAGACCCAAACGGCGTGCTTGGCTTCCTCTACTGGGCCGATGTGCTGCAAAGGGAACTGGGTTTTGTGCCGCCCATCATCGCCGGGGAGGGCGGCTGGAAGTACGAGGCCGACGACGACGACCGCTTTCCGCTCGTAGACGACCAGTTGCATCGCGATTATCACCTGGAGATGTTCAACTGGTTTCGCAGCGGGCTTTTGTCCAACGGCCAGCCTGTGCCGGACTATCTTTTCGCCGTCTGTCCCTGGCTGATCTCGGCCAAATTGGATAGCAACGCCTGGTACGATAGCTTCGCCGGGGATCGAACCTTGACTATCGAGGCAGTCAAGGCTATCCCGCCCTTTGAACGCCGATTCAGTTGGGAATGAGCGTATGACGGCCGCGCTCTCTTGTCCTTCTCGCTACTTTGTGATATAATTTTGGAAAATTATCATGCCACAGAAAGGAGAAGAAAATTGCAAAAAAGTGGGTTAACTTTCGGCGATGGCTTCCAGTTCGGGTGTGGTTTCATGGTGGCAGTTCTCATTTTCTGGATTGTGATGAGCATTCTGCTGGCTATCATTGGCCTGATCCTCGGTTTGTTCACCAGCCAGGCGTTGCCTGACCTTCTGGGGAGCCAACTCATCTTGCCGCTTTTCTTCGTCTGAACACGGAGACGCGGCACACACAGAAATCACGGAAACACAAAGAGCACTATCAGAGAACACGGAAAGCAGGATAGTGGCCTCGTAATGCCATGATGCCCTGGATACCTTCCGTGTTCTCCACTCTTAGTGCTCCTGGTGCGCTTTGTGGTGGAAAAACTCTGCTGCTGGCTCTTATGACCACAAAGGGCGCGAAGAGCACAAAGGTTTTATTCCCTCATTCGTGATTCAAAAGATTGGGAGGAATAATAAATGGAAAAACCGGAGAAAGCACTATGCAACATATAAAGATAATTATTGAAAAACATCCTGATGGCTACGTGGCTTACCCTTTGGGGCTTAACGGCATCGTCGTCGGGCAGGGAGATACGTATGAAGAAGCCCTGGCGGATGCGAAATCGGCCATCCGCTTCCATGTGGAGACTTTTGGCAATGAAGTTTTTGAATCCGATTCCCCGGTTGTAGAAGTGTTCACCGCAGAAGCGGAGATGGCTTTTTAGTCATGGAAAAGTTTCCAGTTGATGCCCCGAAGAGGAAAGTAATCAAAGCTTTAGAGATTCTGGGGTTCCTCATTGTTCGGGAAAAAGAACATATTTCTATGGTGCGTGAAAATCCTGATGGCACAAGAACGCCTCTGACCATGCCCAACCATCCAAAGATAAAGGCTTCAACGCTAAGAACTATTTGCAGACAGGCCGGAATTCCCAGAAAAGAATTTCTCGAAGCCTATGGGAAAACTTGAAGGTAAGGCTTGTTACAATAGTGGAGGATGCAGAAGAAATGAATGAAGAATCTGAAATTGAGCGGCTTATCCAAAACCTGGGACATAGCGATTTCTGGGTGAATGAGTGGACGAAGAAGGAATTGTTGGAGATAGGCTCACCAGCGGTGGAGCTTCTCATCCACACCTTACCAAGCGCATTGCCGCCGAAGCTATCAAGATGATCGAGGCGCGGCATGGACAGGGTTGAGAGCCAGACAAAATAGGGGCCTGGCACTTCGGAAGTGCCAGGCCCCTGCGTTTTAGCGACGTATGTTATAGAAGGCTTCCATCTGGGGATAGATCGCCGCCTGGCCCAGTTCCTCTTCTATGCGCAGGAGGCGGTTAAATTTGGAGGTGCGCTCGCCCCGGCAGGGCGCCCCGGTTTTGATCTGGCCGGAGATGGACAGATCAGCGATGGTCGTATCCTCGGCGGTCTCCCCGCTGCGGTGCGAGATCACCACCGTCCAGCCGGACCGCATAGCCACGTCTGCGGCCTCCAGTGCTTCGCTCAGGGTCCCCACCTGGTTGACCTTCAGCAGCAGGGAGTTGGCCGCTTTCTCCTCGATGGCCCGCTGCACCCTCTTGACGTTGGTGACCAGCAGGTCGTCGCCCACGATCTGAACTCTGTGGCCCAGGCGTTCCACCATCAATTTCCAGGCCTCCCAGTCGTCTTCGGCCAGGCCGTCCTCGATGGAGATGATGGGATATTTATTCACCCAGTCCTCGTAGAAGGCCACCATCTCCTCGCTGGTGAGCTTCCTGCCCTCTTTCTTCAGGTGATACATCCCCTCCTGGTAAATCTCGCTGGCGGCGGGGTCCAGGGCGATGTAAATATCCTCGCCCGGCTTGTAACCGGCCTTCTCGATAGCCTCCAGGATGACCTCTATAGCCTCGGCGTTGTAGCCCAGGCTGGGAGCAAAACCGCCCTCGTCGCCCACATTGGTGGCGTAGCCTTTGGCAGATAGGACCTTTTTCAGATTGTGGTAAGTTTCCGCCCCCCAGCGCAGAGCCTCGGCGAAGGAGGGGGCCCCCACCGGCATGACCATGAACTCTTGCAAATCGGTGCTATCTACGGCGTGCTTGCCGCCGTTCAGGATGTTCATCATGGGTACCGGCAGGACGCAGGCAAACACCCCAGCCAGGTAACGATAGAGAGGCAGACCCGTGGCTGCCGCCGCCGCTTTAGCCACCGCCAGGGAGACCCCCAGGGTAGCGTTAGCTCCCAGTTTAGCTTTGTTGGGCGTGCCGTCCAGCTCGACCAGGAAGCGGTCGATAGCCCCTTGCTGAATCGCGTCCCGGCCCCTCAGCTCCGGGGCGATGACGTCGTTGACGTTCTTCACGGCTTTGAGCACGCCTTTACCCCCGTAGCGTTTTGGGTCGCCGTCGCGCAGCTCTACCGCTTCGTGGCTGCCGGTCGAGGCTCCAGAAGGCACCGCCGCCCGGCCCATAGCCCCCCCACAAAGAATTACTTCCACCTCGACCGTAGGGTTGCCCCGCGAGTCCAGGATTTCTCGCGCTTTGATATTTTCGATCACAGTCATCTTCTATCTCCTCATCACTATTCACAACCAGGGGCCTTGAGAAACCAGGTTTTTAGCAAAAACCTGGTTTCCGGGTAGTGCATAGACAGCTTCCAAAGCGCCAGACCCCTGGATAGTATTTTCAGCCCAGGCCCAGGTCCTTATACAACTGCTCGAAGTTGAAGCATTCTTCCATCATCTTTTCAAAGCGTTGCACCTTCTTCTCCTGGTGGAAACGTGTTTTGCCGAAGAAC
Organism: Anaerolineae bacterium; assembly: GCA_034417895.1. Classification (GTDB taxonomy): domain Bacteria; phylum Chloroflexota; class Anaerolineae; order CAZYHC01; family CAZYHC01; genus DAOULT01. The sequence goes on from DAOULT010000108.1 coordinate 36,902, forward strand.
TGCTCGATGACTTCCACTGCCGTCAGGGTATCCTGTTTGACCAGGATCATGGGCACGCCCACCTCCTCCGCCCGGCCCAGAATGATGGGGCTGGGGTGGAGGTTGCCGGTCAGGATCAGGCACTTGGTCGAAGTCTCCAGGGCCGCCAGTTGGATATCTGGCCGGTCGCCGCCGGTGATGACGGCCTTGTTGGGTTTACGGCGGAAGTAGGTCAGAGCCGAATCGACGCTCATGGCCCCCACCATCAGATACTCGACCAACTCGGCGCTGTTTTCGGGACAGCACAGGATTTCGCCTCCCAGACATTCGGCCAGTTCCCCGACGCTGATAGACAGCAGCAACCGTTGGCGGGGCAGGATGGCGTACACTTTGATGTCCCGCTTTTCCAGAGAGAGCTTGATGACCTCCTGGACGAAGCGGAGACGCTGGCGCGGCACGGCGTTGAGGACCACGCCCAGCATCGAATCGCCCAACCTGGTGCGGGCGGTCAGCACGTCGTCCACCAACTGCAAATCGTTGGTATACTTGACCACGACCAACTCGCGAGCCTCGAACAGATTGGCTACGTAGGGCGTAGGCAGATCGACTATGTACCCTTCTCGGAGGCTGCCGCCGCCTTCCATGATCACCACGTCCCGCTCCCTGGCTACCTCGGCGTAAGCTTCCTTGAGCGCGGCTTCAAAATCGATCTGGGATTCGCCCTTTAGCACCGCTTCTACCGTCTGGGGGGTCAGGGCCACCGGGGCCACAATCTCCGACGCTTCGGTCAAACCGAAGGTCTGTTTTATGAACTCGGCGTCTTCATCAACGATCTGACCCTTCACTTTTCTGGCCAGGGTGCTGACCGGCTTGATGTAGCCCACCGAGAAGCCATCGCGCAGGAACTTCTTGCCCACGCCGATGCACAGAGCGCTCTTACCAGAGAAAGTCTCTGTCGAGCAGATGTAAAGTGCTGTACTCATACTCTTTCCCCTTCCTAAAGAATAAAAAGAACAGTATTTCCGGTCATTCTTCGCTCTCTGCCGGCCACCTCATTTGGCGGCCAGCACCAGCCTCATGTCGATGCTGATCGCGCCTCTACCGGCCTCGTGGACGATGAGGGGGTTGATGTCCATTTCCACGATCTCAGGGAAATCCGTCACCAGTTGGGACATGCGCAGCAAGGTCTCGACGATGGCCTCCAGATCGGCCGGCGGCTCGCCCCGCACTCCCCGCAGCAGGTTAAAGGCTCGAATCTCCCTGATCATCTCCTGAGCCTCCTGGCGCGAGAAAGGCGCCACCCGAAAGGTCACATCTTTGAGGGCTTCGACGTAGACCCCTCCCAGGCCGAACATCATCAAGGGGCCAAACTGTGGATCGCGGTTCATGCCCACAATGACCTCTCGCCCACCCATCACCATCTGCTGCACCTGGCAGCCCCATATCTGGGCGTCGGGCATGTAGCGGGTAGAGCGGTAGACGATCAAATCAAAGGCGTCTCGGACCTCGGCCGCGCTGCGAATGTCCAACTTGACGCCGCCGATATCAGTTTTGTGCAGGATGTCCGGCGAGGCGATCTTCATTACTACTGGATAGCCCATCTCCTCGGCGCATTGCACCGCCTCTTCGACGGTGGCCGCCAGCTCCGAGCGGGGGATAGGCACCCCACAGGCGTCCAGTATGTCTCGCGCTTCGGCGTCGCCGATGGTCAGCCGCCCGTCCTCCCGCACGGTGTGGAAAACCCGTCTTATCTTTTCGCGGTCGATATCGAAATGCTCGATCTCCAGAGGCGGCCTTTCCAGCCAGCGTCGGTAACGCAACATTGCTCCCATAGCCGCCACCGCCCGCTCAGGTACCACGTAGTTTGGCACCCCATGGTCGGTCATGATCTTCACTCCCTGGCTGATGCTGACCTGGCCCATAAAACAGGCCAGCAGCGGCTTATCGTGCCTGGCGGACACCGTGCCCACCACCTGGGCTACTTCCTCGATGGGAGTCATAACCTGGGGAGTGAGGATCACGATCAGGCCGCCCACGTGGGGGTCTTTGAGCAAAGCGGAGATGGCTATACTGTAGCGGTCGCCCAGGGCATCGCCCAGCACATCGACAGGGTTAAGCACGCTGGCTGCCGCCGGCAGGTTGGCTCTCAGATAGTCCATCGTCTCCCGTTCCAGAGAGGCCAGTCGCAGGCCGGCCCGTTCGCAGGCGTCGGTAGCCATGATGCCCGGCCCACCAGCGTTGGTGACAAGGGCGATCTGCTCGCTGGCTAGCAGCGGTTGGCGGGCGAAGGCTACCGAAAAATCAAAGAGGTCCTGCACCGAATTGGCGCGGATGACCCCCGCCTGCCTGAAAGCGCTATCGTAAGCCTTTTCTGAACCAGCCAGAGTGCCGGTATGAGAGGAGACGGCCCGTGAACCGGCGCTGGTGGTGCCCGATTTGAGGGCGATAATGGGTTTCTGCCTGGTCACTCGCCGCGCCACCTCCATGAAGCGGGCCCCATCGGCGATGCCTTCCAGATAGGCCATGACCACCCTGGAGTGGGAATCGTTCTCCCAGGCTTCGATAAAGTCGATCTCGTCGATATCGGCCTTGTTGCCCAGGCTGACGAACCGCGAGAAGCCGATGTCTTCGGCCTGAGCGATATCCAGGATAGAAGTGCAAAGCGCCCCCGATTGAGACATGAAAGCGATCCCTCCCCGGCGGGGCATACCGGCCGCGAAGGAAGCGTTAAGTTGGCCGATGGTGTCGATAATACCCAGCACATTGGGCCCCACCAGCCGCATACCGTACTGGCGCGCGATCTTGATCACTTCTCGTTCCCGCTGCGCTCCTTGAGCGCCCACCTCGCGGAAACCGGCGGTAATAATGATCGCTCCCTTGACGCCTTTCCGTCCACACTCTTCCAGCACGGTCGCCACAAACCTGGCCGGCACCACGATAACGGCCAACTCGATATCTCCCTCTACGTCAAGAACGCTGGGGTAACATTTCAGGCCCAGAATCTCGTCAGCCTTGGGATTGATGGGATAAACCGCTCCTTCGTAACCATATTGCACGATGTTAGATAGAACACCGTAACCCAACTTACCCGGCTCCCGGGAAGCTCCGATCACAGCCACGGAGCGCGGTTCGGAAAACATTTCAAGCATAGGACTGTAACTTACCTCATTTTTTGAGGCTGCCTCTCAGCTCGGACAGCAGTTTAAGGGGCCTGGCATTTCAACAACGAACCTTCGTTGTGCCAGGCGCATTTTTAATAATACACCAGAACGCAGATTTTGGCAAGACAGGGGACGACTGGAAACTTTACTGGAAGAAACCAGGTTTTCGCTAACAAACCTGGTTTCTGGCAGCGCCTGATTTTTAGGTTTCGTAACAGTCCAAACCCCCGATGCGCTGAAAAATTATCGACCCATTTTCACAGAAAGGTGCTCACATTTCGACCAGGGCTTTGATCACCCCGTCGGCGTAATTCCTGACCAGTTCCAGGGCTTCGCCGGTTCTCTCCAGAGGAAAGCGATGGGTGATCAGAGAACTGAGATCGACCATGCCCCGCGCCGCCAGGTCGATGGCCCGTGGATAGGTGAATTTCATCCGTCTTACCAACTTGATGGTCAGCCCCTTGCGACGGACAGTGGAAGCCTGGAAATAGGTTTCATCGTCAGAGGGGATGCCGATGAGGATCACTCGACCGCCACGTTTGACCACTACAGCCGCTTGCTGTGGGGTTTCCGGCGCGCCGGCCGCTTCAAAGGAGACATCCACCCCTCGCCCTTTGGTGCTTGCCAGGATTGCGGCCACCACATCTTGCTCTCCGGCGTTGAAGACCGTCGTGGCCCCCAGCTTTTGGGCCGCCTCCAGACGGTAAGGCAAGAGGTCGGTGGCAAAAATTTGGCTGGCTCCCGAAAGGCGAGCCATCTCAATGGTCAGCAGACCTATAGGCCCACAACCCAGCACGGCCACCGTATCCCCGACCCGCAGTTTGCCCAGATTGACAGAGTGAATAGCCACGCCCAACGGTTCGAGCATCGCTCCCTGGGCGTAATCGACCTCGGAGGGCAAAGGGAAAATATAGTCGGCTGGATAGGCCATATACTGGCGAAAGGCCCCATCGTAAGGAGGGCTGCCGCAGAAACGAACGTCGGGGCACAGGTTGGGATTACCTTGTTTGCAATACTCGCACAGGCCGCACGAACGACCCGGCTCCACTGCTACCCGGTCGCCAACCTTGAGGCCCTCCACGCCAGGCCCCAACTCCTCCACCACGGCGGCGAACTCGTGACCAAGCACCAGAGGCTCTTTGACCACCTCGTCTCCAATACCACCCTCGGCATAGTGGTGCACATCCGAACCACAGACCCCTACCGCCTTGATTCCCAGTAAAACCTCGCCTTCTCCGGGAGCAGGCACCGGCATCTCCTCGATCTTCAAATCGAAAGCCCGATGAAGTCTGGCAGCTAACATCTATTATGTTTCCTTTCTTAATTTTATTATATCATTGCGGTAATTCACAAAAATATAGCTTATTAGCCACAGAGATCACAGAGAAAAAGTCTATTTCTCTGTGTTCCCCGTGCTCTCTGCGGCTTGAACAGAGTCTCCGTAGCTTTTGAAATTTACCGAGTATTAGTAGAGGAACATGGGTTTGTTGAGAACGCGGACCACCTTGGGACGGTAGGCTTCTTTATCGTATAGCTCATCCACGTCTACCCTCTTCACGCCCTTGATCACGGTATCAGCCGGGACGTGGGTATAGGTGCCTGCCTTCAGGGCCACCATGCGCCCCCGTTCTCCACTCAAGAGCAACTCCATAGCCAGATTGCCGTAGCTAACCGCCACCATGCGATCCAGGGAATCAGGCGCTCCACTGCGCATCAGATAGGCCAACTGCTGATAAACAACTCCCCGTCCGGTACGTTTTTTCAAGCCCTCTCTGACGATCTGCCCGATCCCCCCCAGCTTCTTGTGCCCAAAGGCGTCAACCTCATCTGCTTTGGCTACGATTCCCCCGCCTATCAGCTTGGCCCCTTCCGAGATGGTCATCATGGCATAGTTACTGGGATTATGCGAGGCGTCCTCTTCCAGAAATTGGGCCAGCCTGTCCAGGTCAAAAGGGACCTCGGAGATGATGGTGCGGTCCACGTCGGCCAGGTAGGCGGCGATGAGCGAGGTCTCCCCTGATTGTCGTCCGAAAAGCTCAACCACCCCGATCCGCTCGTGGGAGCCGGTGGGGGTGCGCAGAGCGGTGATGAAATCCACGCTCCGGGTGACAGCGGTGGAAAAGCCGATGCAATAATCCGTGCCGAACACGTCATTGTCCATTGTCTTGGGCACGGAGATAACGGGGAATCCTTCTTGATGCAGACGCGCCGCATAACCCAGAGTATCATCACCCCCGATGGGAATCAAGGCTCCAACGCCCAGATGCTCCAGGACGTTCAACACGTGTTTGGTGAAATCAAAGACCCCTTCCGTTTCAGCCGGCGGAGCATCGAAATCTTTCAAAAAGTCCGGGATGCCGTTCTCTTGCACCTGAGCGGGATTGGTGCGCGAGGTATGCAGGATTGTGCCGCCAGTGCGATCGATGGTGCGCACCGCTTTCCGGTCCAGGGGTATCAAGTTCCTGTCCCGCGAGCTTTCGTCAGCGGGATTGTATTCCAGCAATCCCGCCCAACCGCGCCGGATGCCCAGAGCTTCGTGGCCTTCGTCTATCGCCCGATTGACTATGGCTTTGATACAGGGGTTCAGGCCAGGAACGTCGCCACCTCCTGTCAGTACACCTATTTTCATGTGACAAATCCTCCCTTCAGTCCATAACAGTTCTCGGTAGTGCCCATATTATACTCCAGGTCTGGTCAAAGGGCAAGCGTCTTGTCTTTTCCGGTATAAGGTAGTATAATGTGTCTCAAACAGCGATTGGAGGGCATAGTGCTCAAGACCCATTCTTGTGGAGAACTGCGGATCGATCACGTTGGACAGGAAGTGACTCTGGCTGGCTGGGTGCACCGTCGCCGCGATCACGGGGGCCTGATTTTCATTGACCTGCGCGACCGGGAAGGGATCGCTCAGGCGGTTTTCGACCCCGAAACTTCGGCTGAGGCTCACGCCACGGCCATGCGCTCCAGGGTGGAATACGTATTACGCATGACAGGCACGGTGCAGAAACGGCCACAGGGCCTGGAAAATCCCGAGATGCCCACCGGCCAGATCGAGGTCAGAGCTTACGCAGCCGAGATACTCAACGAGGCCAGAACTCCCGTTTTCTACATCAACAAGGAAGATGAGGTCGATGAGGCCCTGCGCCTCCAATATCGCTATCTGGACCTGCGCCATCAACGTATGCAGCGTAATCTCATGTTCCGCCACCGGGTGGTCAAGTTCATCCGCGACTTCCTGGACGCACGCGGCTTTATCGAGATAGAAACCCCCATCCTGATCAAGAGCACGCCGGAAGGAGCCCGCGATTATCTGGTACCGAGCCGCGTCCATCCTGGTCATTTCTACGCTCTGCCTCAATCGCCCCAGCAACTCAAACAACTGCTGATGGTCGCCGGCTTCGAGCGTTATTTTCAGATTGCGCGCTGCTTCCGGGACGAGGACCTGCGGGCCGACCGCCAGCCGGAGTTCACTCAGTTGGACCTGGAGATGTCTTTCGTCGAGCAAGAGGATATCCTGCACCTGACAGAGGAACTTTTCACCTCCCTGGTGGAAACCCTCACCGACAAGCGTATCCTGGCTAAACCCTTTCCCCGTCTCACCTACCGGGAGGCCCTGGAGAGATACGGGAGCGACAGGCCCGACCTGCGCTTTGGCCTGCCTCTGGTAGACCTCTCGGA
>DAOULT010000109.1:0-52236 GCA_034417895.1 Anaerolineae bacterium
GCGCGCAGGCCGTCAACCCTGAAGCCGCCGTCCACGTGGTCTGGACCAACACCTGGTACGATCCGGTCAGAGAAAGAGAGGCCGCCGAAGCCCTTCTCGATGAGGGCTGCGACGTCATCGCTCAACACCAGGACAGCACCGAGCCGCAGAAAGCAGCCGAAGAACGGGGGGTGTATGGCATCGGCTACGACGTGGATATGTCCCCCTTCGCCCCTGATGCCACCCTGACCGGCCCGGTGTGGGATTGGTGCAGGTACTATCTGCCCAGGGTGGAAGCCATCCACAACGGCACCTGGTCGTCCAGCCGCTTCTTTGGCGGCCTGGAAACGGGCGTGGTGGGCCTGGCGCCTATGAGCGACAAGGTGCCCCAGGACGTTCAAGACCTGGTGGAGGAGACGAAGCAGTTGATCCTCGATGGACACTGGGACGTCTTCACCGGCCCGATCTATAACCAGGACGGCGAGCTGGTGGTGCCCGAATGCCACCGCCTCAACGACCTGGAAATCAACTCCATGCGCTGGTTCGTGGAGGGCATAGTAGGCACCATCGAATAACATTCATGCCAGAGCAACCGTGACAAATTAGCAACTCCTCTCTCCCTCTGACCAGGCTTTTGCGATTTATCCCTTTTTCACAGATTGCTTCTTTATCAAAAACAAGGAGGTAAACTAAATGAGACCCACCGGCGTTACCATCATCGCTATTTTGCAGTTCATCGGCGGCGCGTTCAGCATCCTGGCCGGGGTGTTGGCCGCTGTGTCGTTCCACCCTATTCAGGCGGTAATAGCCATCGTTCTCGGCATAATCGCCCTGATCCTGGGGGTGGGGATGTGGACGCTTCAGAGTTGGGCCTGGACAGGGACGCTGATTATACAGGGCATCAACATTATCAACACTGTTATAAACCTGTTAAGAGGTGATACCTCCAGTATCGTGGGCCTGATCATCGCCGCCATCATCGTGTACTACCTGACCCGCCCGGAGGTTAAGGAAGCCTTCGGGAAATAAATTTCAGCCACAAAGCACACAAAGAGCACAAAGCTGACACAGATTTTGGTCACAGATTGCGCCGCTTCAGGAAAGGAAACCTTTGTGTCCTTCGTGCTCTTTGTGGTTATATTTTCCAACACAAAGCCGCCTGAGGTGCTGGCGGAGGCAGGGGGTGATTTTTCTTGGAAACATTTGAATACATCAAACCTCAAACTCTGGAAGAGGCCAGTTCTTTTATGGCTGAACATTCCTCGGCCAAAATCTTCGCCGGGGGGACTGACTTGCTCGTCCAAATGAGGAATAGGGGCCTCGCCCCTCGTTACCTGGTGGATATCAAAAATCTCGACGAGCTGCGTGGCATCTCTTTTGACCAGTCCAGGGGGCTGACCATTGGGGCCACGACTACTCTCAACGCCGTGGCCGCTTCGCCCCTGGTTCCGGAGCGGTATGGCCTGCTGGCCCAGGCGGCGGAGGCCGTCGGCTCGTATCAGATCCGCAACCGCGCCACCCTGGGCGGCAACCTGTGCAACGCTTCTCCCTCGGCCAACACTGCCCCGGCCCTGCTCGTCCTGGAGGCCACGGCCTTGATCTTCGGCCCCAAAGGAGAGAGGGCCGTGCCCCTGGCCGAATTTTTCAGCGGGCCAAAGACCACCGTTCTCCAGCCGGGGGAGATACTGACCGCCCTTCAGGTGCCCGCGCCGCCGCCAGGGGCCAAAGGGTGTTACCTCAAGCTGGGGCGGTGCGCGGCAGTTGATCTGTCCATCGCCGGGGTGGCCGTCCTGGGCTTTCCAAAACCGGAGGCGAACAGTAGTAATGACTTAAGTCATTACTACCGTAGCGGGTACGAGTTCCGCATGGCCCTGGAAGCGGTGGCCCCTACGCCCATCCGTGTGCCCCGCGCCGAGGAGATTCTGGCCCAGGCCGTTGACGACGAATCCATCGAAAAGGCGGCCAGAGCAGCCAGGGAGACCGCCCGCCCTATCAGCGACGTGCGCGGTAGTCAAGAGTACCGCCTGGCTATGGTGCATAACCTGACCCGCCGGGCGGTGCGAGAGGTCTTAGAGGGACTGGGGAATAGGGAGTAGGGATGCAGGAAGGGAGGATAATCATTTTGAAGCATCAGATCACACTGACGGTCAACGGCTCGATGGAGATGCTGGAGGTGGAGCCTCATCGCACCCTGCTCCAGGTTCTACGCGAAGACCTGGCTCTGACCGGCCCCAAAATCGGCTGCGAGGCCGGCGAGTGCGGGGCCTGCTCCGTTCTTTTCGACGGCCAGCCAGTTAACTCCTGCCTGGTGCTGGCTGTCGAAGCCAACGGCCACGAAATCGTCACCGTAGAGGGGCTATCCCAAAACGGCCAGCTCGATCCCTTGCAGCAGGCTTTCATCGACCACAACGCCGTACAATGTGGCTTCTGCACGCCGGGGATGCTCATCTCGGCCACAGCTCTGCTGGAGCGCAACCCCCACCCCACCGAGGCCAAAATCCGCCAGGCCATCGCCGGGAATCTGTGCCGTTGCACGGGCTATAACCGCATCGTGCGCGCCATCCAGGCCGTGGCCGATAACCAATGACCACAAAGCACACAAAGAGCACAAAGCTGACACGGATTTTGGTCACTGATTTCGCGGATTTGGGACAGGCAATCTTTGTGTCCTTCGTGTCCTTTGTGGTTATGTAAAGAAGGAGGAACGCGTGTCAAGTAAACGTAGAGCCGCCGAGTCTTGCGCCGGCAGCAAAATGGCGCACACTCCCATTGTGGGCAGTAATGCGCCCAGGATCGATGCTCTGGAAAAAGTGACCGGAGCCACCAGGTACGTCGATGATCTTCAATTTGGTCCGGCCCTGCTCCACGCCAGGCTGAAGAGGAGCAATGTGCCTCACGCCCGCATCGTCAGGATAGACACCAGCCAGGCAGAGGCCCTGCCAGGAGTAAAAGCCGTGGTCAGCGGCCAGGACTGCCCCTATTACATCGGCCTGTATCTTCTGGACCGCACCATCTACGCCGTGGAGCGGGTGCGCTTCGTGGGCGAACCTGTGGCCGGAGTGGCCGCCGTCAGCGAGGAGATAGCGGCCAGGGCGGTCGAACTGATCGAGGTGGAGTACGAGGAGCTGCCGGCCCTCTTCGACCCCCAGGAGTCCATAGAGCCTGGCGCGCCCCTCCTCCACGAGAAGCTAGGCGAGTACGAATGCGCCCCTTTCATCTGGCCGGTGCCTGGCACCAACATCTCCAACCACTTCAAAATCCGCAAGGGCGATGCCGAGGCCGGCTTTGCTCAGTCCGATATCGTCTACGAGGACACCTATTACGTGCCCCACATTCAGCACGCCCCTATCGAGCCTCACGTGGTCGTGGCCCAACAGGAAGCCAGCGGTAAGCTGATCCTGTGGTCTTCCTCCCAGTCTCCTTTTGCGCAACGCAACCTCATCGCCCAGGCTTTCGGCCTCCCGCAGAGCCAGATCAGGGTCATCACCCCCACAGTGGGCGGCGGCTTTGGCTCTAAAGCCGGGGTCAGTATGGAATGTTGCGCCGTACCTTTAGCCATGAAGGTCGCAGGACGGCCCGTCAAACTGCGCATGAGCCGCGAAGAAGAGATGCACACCACCTTTGTACGCCAGGGGTTGGTGGCCCGCATCAAGATGGGGGTCAGCCAAGAGGGCAAAATGCTGGCTATGGAAAATACATTCTACTGGGATGCCGGGGCCTACACCGAGTATGGAGTCAACATCACCCGCGCGGCGGGCTATTCCTCCAGCGGCCCTTACGAGATCCCCAACGTCAAGACCGATTCCTATTGCCTGTACACCAACCATCCGGTCGGGGGGCCGATGCGCGGCTTTGGGATGCCGGAGATTCACTGGGCCATCGAACAACACCTGGACGTCATGGCCGAGATGATCGGTCTGGATAAGGTGGAGTTCCGCCTGAAAAACGCCCTAAAACGAGATTCCATCCTGGTCACCGGCGGGAGGATGCACGATACGGGTCTCTCGCAGTGCATTGAACTGGCGGCCCAGGGCATCGAGTGGGAGAAGCAAGCGGAGGGCGGCAACCCCCATAAAAAACGAGGTAAAGGGATAGCCGCCATGTGGAAGGCCCCGGCCATGCCCCCTAACGCCAGTTCCTCGGCCCTGTTGAAGCTGAACGAAGACGGTTCGGCGACCCTCAGCGTCGGAGGCATGGAGTTGGGGCAGGGCGCCTGGACGGTGGCCGCCCAGATGGCCGCCGAAACGTTGGGCGTCCCGCTGGAAAGTGTGAGCGTCGCCAATCCGGTGGACACCGACCACAGCCCCTACGAGTGGCAGACGGTCGCCAGCCGCCTCACCTGGTCAATGGGCAACGCCGTGTGCAGAGCGGCGGGCGAGGCTCGCCAGCAGATCCTGGACCTGGTGGCTGAGGTCTGGGGGGAGAGCGCCGATGACCTGGACATTGTCGATGGTAAGGTGATCTCCTACCGCTCGGAGCAGGAGATCCCGCTCAAGGATTTCGTCATCGACGGTCTGACCACGCCCGAAGGTCTGTGGAAGGGCGGGCCGATAGTGGGCAAGGGCAGCTTCATGCCCTCCGACGTGTCCGACCTGGACCCAGAGACGGGCCAGGGCCGCAAGGCGGTGGTGCACTATACCACCGGGGCACAGGCCGTCGAAGTGGAGGTGAACACCGAGACGGGCCAGGTCACTGTCCTGAAAGTGGTGGGGGCCTACGACGTGGGCAAGGCCATCAACCCCGACCTGGTGCGCACCCAGATAGAGGGCGGGGTGGTGCAGGGCCTGAGTTCGGCCCTCTTCGAGCAGTTGGTGCTGGAGGACGGGGTGCTGCAAAACCCCTCCTTCACCGACTACAAGATCGCCACCGCCGTGGACGCGCCCCCAGAGATCGAGGGCCACATCGTGGAGGTGCCCCAGGACGACGGCCCCTGGGGAGCGCGGGGCGTGGGCGAGCACACCATGGTGCCCACCGCCCCGGCCATCGCCAACGCCGTTTACGATGCGGTGGGGGTACGGATTCGCAGCCTGCCACTGACGGCGGAGAAGGTGTACATGGCTTTGCAGGAGAAGAATAGGGAGTAGGGAATAGGGAAAGAGAAGCATGGACTTGAAAATTCCGGGTTACGGCGAATTCCAGATCGAGCATGTGGTCTTTGATCTGAACGGTACGCTGGCCGTGGATGGCCTTATACCTGAGAACGTTCGTACGCGTATTCGTGAGCTTACGGAGAGGCTAAACGTAATCATCGCCTCCGCTGACACCCACGGCAACTTGCAAGCTGTGGCAGACTCTCTGGGAGTTGAGTGCCTGGAGCCAGGCCCAGGCCCCACCACCCGGCGGAAACTGGCCCTGGTGAAGCGCCTGGGGCCAGCTTCCACAATTGCCATCGGCAACGGCGCCAACGACGTTGAGATATTGAGAGAGGCAGCCATTGGCATAGCCGTGATAGGCCCGGAAGGCGCCAGTCCAAGAGCCTTACTGTCTGCCGATATAATCGTCAACGACATTTCCGATGCTCTGGACTGCTTATTGAATCCTCTACGGATGACCGCCACCCTGCGCGATCAGGCCAGCTCTACAGTTTTAACGTGACTTGCGTCAATTCTAAAGAGCACCGCGCCAATTATAATTACAGCTCCCATAAATAAAGTAGAATTATAATATTATTTAGTCTAGCTTTCATGCTTCGTCAAACCAGCGCCGCACCTCAGCCGCATCGTCCGTAGCGCCCAGGGCCACCATCAGCCGGATGCGGGCTTTCTGGCCGTTCAGGTCGCCGGCAAAGAGGACTCCAGCAACCACCAGGTCTTTGTACGAGCCGCTGAAACCGTAGCCATCGTAGAGGCGACCCGCAGGACAGCGGGAGGTAGCCACCACCACCATGCCGCCTGCTATGGCTTCTTTGATGGTGGGCAGCCACCAGGGAGGTATCCGTCCGCTGCCAAACACTTCGAGCACCGCTCCTTTTGCTCCCCGTTCGATCAGATAGCGCAAAAGTGCATCGTCCGCGCCCACCGTCAGCTTGATGAGGTGTACGTCCTCTTCCAGGCGGTTACAGGTGAAGGTGCCAGGCACCTCTCGTCTCACCCGCTGCACGATGCTCACCCGCTCGCCATCCACCCGGCCCAGGGGCCCCCAGGGCGGCGATTGAAAAGTCTGCACGCTCCGCGAGTGGGTTTTGGTCACGTGCCGGGCGGCGTGTATCTCGTCGTTCAGGACCACCAGTGTCCCCAGAACGGCCGCCGCCGGGCTGGCCGCCACCCTGACGGCGGTGATCAGATTGGCTGTCCCCTCGTAGCCAGCCTCAGAGGCGGAGCGCATCGCCCCGGTCAGGACGATGGGCTTATCGGTATACACCGTCCAATCGAGCAGACAGGCCACTTCCTCCAGAACGTCCGTGCCGTGCGTGATGACCACCCCGTCCACCTCCGGGGAACGCACCAACTCGTACACCCTCTCCCGCAGCCCCCAGATGGTCTCCACTGTGAACTGAGCGCTGGGCAGGTGGCAATATTCTTCCACCCGCACGTCGGTTATGTCTGCGGGCAGGAAGGTGAGGAAATCCTGGCCGCCCAGGGTGGGCACCGCCCCGCCCGCCTGTTCGTCCCGTTTCATGGCGATGGTGCCGCCCGTAGTCACAATTACGATCATTCTCCTACTCCCTTCTCCCTATTCCCCATTCCCTATTGCACGCCCCTGGCCATCATCCTCAACTGAGTATAGGCCAGTCTGGGGCTGCGGTCGGGGTGAATGATGGCGTACCAGCGCATGATCTGGCCGGCGTCGTACCAGATCACGCCGCTGAAATCCAGGTTGAAGAGGAACATGGCTCCCACCCAGGGCCACTCTTCTTCCGCTTTGCGATAGGCCCGCGCCAGGTACTCGGCCTGTTGTTCTTCGGTTACGGCCCATTGGGCGTGCTCTCCCAAATCCCAGGCCGAAGTCATCACCCAGCCCAGTTCAGTGATCCACAGGGGCGTGGTCTCATCGCCGCTTTCGACCATGACCTGGTGCTGGCTGGCGGCCCGCGTGAACGATAGCCCCCATTCGTCGTGATAGTCGGGGTCGTGGCCGAAGGCGTAGGGGTGCGAGCTGATGGCGTCGAAGAAGCCTGCGCCTCCGGCCTGGTAGATGCCCCGGAGGTAATCCAGGTCGCCCATAGAGTCCTGGCCGCCGCCGCCCGTAGTGGACGGCCCTCCGGCCACGACCAGGGCCTGCGGGTCGGCCTCTTTGAGGGCCGGATAGACGGCCTGGAGCAAAGCCACGTACTCGGCCGGGCTGGCTGGCCGCCAACCCCATTCGCGGTTCAGGTTAGGCTCGTTCCATATCTCGTAGGCCGCCACCTGGCCCCGGTAACGGGTCGCCACCGCCCGCATGAAGTCGGCGAAATCCTGGGGATTGGTGGGCGGATGGGTGGAGTCCGTTTCGGGCGGCCTGGCCCATCTCGGCGTCCACTGTACTCTCATCATAATTTTCAACCCCTGGCTGCCGCAGGCCTTGACGATGTTATCCGGGTCGATCCAATCGTACTGGCCCTTTTGTTGCGGCTCGATGCCCGACCAGTCGATGAAGGTTCTGACCCAGGCAAAGCCCATGTCTCGCACCAGGTAGGACTTGCCCAGGTCGGCCAGATTGACGCCTAACTGGAGACGGCTGAGAGGTGGAGCCTCCACAGACGGAGGCGGAGGCGAGAGCGGAAGCCCGGCCACAGGCTGAAAATCGCCGCCGCCGGGCGACAGGTCGGGCGCATCGTCCCAGGCCAGGTCAGAGGTGAGGCGCGTCAGGCCGGAACCATCGGGACGCACGGCGTACAGCTCGTGATTTTCGTCCTGCCAGGAGGTGAAGAGCAGCCAGCCGCCCCCGGCTGTCCAATGCAGAGAACCGATCCAGGCTTTGCTCTCCATGAGCCAGGTCTGATCCGAGCCGTCGGCGTTCATAACGTAGAGGCCAGGCCGATCCTCTTCGTCCCAGCCCACAAAGGCGATTTCCGTCCCCTCTGGAGACCAGGCCGGACTGGCGCCCTTCAGAGGCATGTGGGTTAAAATGGCTTCTCCCGTGCCATCTACTTTGATGGTGTGAATGCCCTCCACCCCGTTGCGCACCCCGGCAAAGGCGATTTTTGTTCCGTCAGGGGACCAGACCGGAGCGCGATCGGCGTCAGGTTTGTCGTTGACCGTCAGGCGGGTGGCTTCGCTCCCGTCTCGATTGATTATGTAAATCTCCTGGTTGCCGTCTCGTTCGGAGACGAAAACCAAGCGTTGCCCGTCGGGCGACCAGGAAGGCATGTAGTCGTCCATAGGATGGTTGGTCACGTTGGTGAGATTCGAGCCGTCGGCGGCCATGACGTCAATTTCGCTGTTGCCCTGGCGGTGGGTGGTGAAAGCGAGGAGCGTCCCGTCGGGCGACCAGGCCGGATCCCAATCCACAGCCGGATTGCTGGTCAGGTTGGTCAGTTGGCCGCTTTCGCTGTCGTAGCGATAGATTTCCCCGTTGCCCTGGCGGTCGGAGGCGAAGGCCAGGGTGAAAGGGCCAGGCGCAGGCGAGGGGGTTGGAGTCGGTACGGGCGTGTCAGCAGGCACGGGAGTTGAGGTCGGTACAGGCGTGTTGGTAGGCGCGAGGGTATTCGTCGCCTGGGGGAGAGGTGTGTCTGCGGCCACCATCGGCGTCGGGCTGAAGGTGACTACCGATGTGCGGCGCGGTCTGAGGGTGGGACGGGGAGATGGCCCCACAGACAGGGGCAAAGGACAGGAACAGGCTAATATAAAAATGGACAGAGCGATTACGGCACACAAAAGACGCTTCATGGCCGACCTCCGGGTGTATTTAGTAACCTCTATTATACCACGAAACCATCCAATCCGTTAAATCCGTTCCCGAATCCGTTGACCGCTTTCGCCCAGGGATATAGTGTGATATAATATTAGTAGCTCACCCAGAAGCGAACCGGGAGGGATCATCATGGTAAAAATTTACTGCCCAAAATGCGGGTGGGCGCCCGGCGCGGGCGCCCGCTGGTCGTGTGCTCCGGGCGGCTGTGGCTACGTATGGAACACCTTTGATACTGGCGGCCGCTGCCCAGGGTGCGGCAGGCAGTGGCGCGTGACCCAGTGCCTCAGTTGCCACCAATTTTCGCCCCACGAAGACTGGTATCACGATGATGACGACAGGGACGAAAGCGAGGGGATCGACATCTCTGAATTGATCAGGATGCCCGAAAAGACCCAGGTTTGAAGGAAGACCACAATGCAGCAGGCACTAAAGCTAGGGAGCAATATCATTCGTAAGCACCCCCAATATATTAAGATCGCAGGACGTATCATCTGGAGGAATACTACCGCTCTGCTCGACTACCATTTTTTGAAGGGTCGGAGTTTTCCGCCCAAGTCTGTCACCTTCCGTATCAGCGGACAGTGTAACCTGTACTGCCAGATGTGTATCTATCGCCACGCTGGCTTTCTGGACACCACCAAGATGCTTCCCTGGGCCATCTTCAAGAAGGTCATCGACGCGGTCTATCCCTATAAACTGTTCGTTATTTTTACGGGAGGGGAACCTTTGCTGCACCCCAATATCATCGAGTGCCTGAACTACATCAGAGAGAAAGGCTTATATTGCAGCCTGACCACCAACGGCTGTGACCTGGCCGACCTGGCCGAGGACATTGTAAAGAGCGGGGTGAGTTTCCTGACCGTTTCTATCGATGGCCCCGAGGAGCTTCAAGACAGGATCCGAGGCCGACCAGGAGCATATCGTAGAGCGATGGAGGGCCTCAAAGCGATGGCAAAATTCGAGAAACGGCCTTTGCTCGTCATCAACACCTCCATTCAGAAAGACAATTACGTCCACATAGAAGAGATAGTTGAGGCCGCCATCGAAGCCGGGGTTGATGGCGTCAACTTGCAGGCCCTCTGGACACGACCGCCAGATAGAGTCGCCCTGCACAACCAACTCAACCCCGAATATCAGGTGCGAGACGGCTGGGTTGATGATTCCCTCCTCGCCATTGACTTCGAGGTGTTGGACGGCGTTTTGAAGAGGGCCAGGGAGAAGAACCTCTTCGTCAACATATTCCCGGCCTTCTCCAGCCAACAGATGCACACCTGGTACACCGCTCCTGTACAACTGCTCAATACCCGCCAGGTAAAGTGTCCCTGGATGATGGCTACCGTCTTCCACGATGGCACAATGCGCATGTGTGACGACGTGATCATAGGTGATCTGAACAAAGAAGGTTTCTGGGAGATATGGAACGGGGAGAGGTTCGTGAAATTCAGACAGGCGTTGAACAAACACAAAAATTTCCCGATTTGTGCAGGATGTTGCAGCATGTACCGCGATGAGCTTATATAGGAGTTACCGGCCAGCGGCCCATTTGCCTTTTCTGTCAAAATGAGGTATCATTTTACCCCAACAGGTGGGAGCATGACGTTAGATAGTCTCCCTATAACATCAAGGAAGGAGGTGAGATAAAAGTAATATAACGGTTCTCCCCAGTCTATTGTCCTACACAGATCAGGAGGAGGTAAAGTCATGCGACGCAGTATACTTATCGTGCTGGCCCTACTTTTGGTGGTTGGTGTGGTCGCCACGTCCTACGACGGCGCCCGTGCCCAGGATAAAGTGCGCATCGCCCTGATTCTGCCCAGCACCATCGACGACATGGCCTGGAGCCAGGGCATGTACGAGGGGGTGGTGGCTGCTCAGGCAGAGCTGGGCGAGGATAACCTGGAATTCACCGTCTCCGAGAACCTGTACAAGATCGTGGATGCCGGGTCGGCCATGCGTGACTACGCCATGCAGGGCTACGACATCGTCATCTGCCACGGCTCGCAGTATCAGACCACGATTATGGAGATCGCCCCCGAATTCCCCGATATCAGCTTCGCCTACGGTACCGGGTTCGCTACGATAGACAACGTCTTTGCCTACGACCCCCAGGCTCAACAAGGCGCTTTTTTGCTGGGCATGTTGGCGGCCAACCTGACCAAAAGCGGCAAGGTGGGCATCGTCGGGCCGGTAGAGGCCGGCGACGCCATCAAGTTCAACGACGGCTTCAAGATGGGCGTGGCCGCCGTCAACCCCGACGTGGAGGTCTTCGTCAGCTACACCGGCTCCTTCGGCGACACCGCTGGCGCAGGAGAAATGGCTAAGGCCCACATGGACAACGGAGCGGACTTCCTGACCGGCACCGCTCAACAGTCGGTGGGCGCTATCCAGGCCGCCGCCGAACGGGAAGGAGTCTACTGGCTGTCCAATGACATGGATCAAAGCAGCCTGGCCCCCGATACCGTGCTGGTCGCCCAGGCCTATTACTGGAAAGACGTGGTCATGAGCATGATCCAGGCCCGCCAGGAGGGCATCGTGGGCGGCGAACACCTGGTGCTCAGCTTTGCCAACAATCGTGTGCAACTGGTCTACAACCCCGCCCTGGAGGACATGGTTCCCCAGGAGGTCAAGGATCAGATCGAGGCCGCCCGCCAGGCCATCGTCTTCATGGACGAATGGGCCACAGCCCGCGCTGCAGCGGCAGAAGTAGAGTAAACCAAGACGAGTGGGGAGTGGGCTAATTTACCCGCTCCCCCTGTCAATTATTCAGGAGGAGAACGATGAAAATTGGGTATCTGATCGGTTCTATTGTGGTGGGCCTTGTTTCGGTAGTTTGAATCGCCTACGTGACTCTGCCTCTGGTCAGAGGCGAGTACGCTGGCCCTCTTAACGGCATCCTTTCGGGAAACTTTATTGTCGGGGTAATCGTCCACGTGGTCACCGCTCTTGTGGCTTCCTGGCTGGCGACTAAAGCTTTCCCCAAGGAAGAAATGCAGATGCAACCCGAAGGAGGAGAATGATGAACATCGGTTGGTTTATTGCTGCGGTGGTGGTCTGGCTTATTTCTTTTGCCTGAATCGTGAGCGTGACAGCGTCTCTGGTCAGAGGCAAAAGTAAATTGCTTTCCGGCGATTTCCTCGGCGGGGCTTTCTTCCACGGAATCACGGCCATTCTGGCGGCCTGGCTATTTTTCAAAGCTTTCGTGGGTTAGCGGCGGCAGAAGAGTAAGGCACTCAGCGGGGGAGCGGGGAGAGTACGCCCGCTCCTCCAGGTTGCGCCCGTCAGATATACTGGTGGAGATGAACGGCGATGCTTTCTTTTAGAGAAAAATATGTGATAGATGAAAATGGAAAACGCGTTGGTGTGCTCCTTAACCTGGATGATTACCATAAAATCCTTCAAGAATTGGAGGAATTGGAAACGATTCGTGCCTACGATGCGGCTAAGGCTTCCGGGGATGAAGTTATTCCTTTAGAGCAGGCTATTGAAGAAATTGAACGAGAGCGCCCATGAGCTACGCGGTTTCCATCCTGCGACGTGCTCAAAAGGAACTGGCCGGACTTCCACCTGAAGCATACGAACGAGTAAAAAGCGCTGTGCGAGCTCTGAGCCAGAATCCGAGACCAAAAGGGTACAAGAAATTGACCAACCGGAATGGGTGGCGAATCTGTGTGGGCCGGTATCGGGTGATCTATGAGAGTGATGCTTTATATTTCCGACTCGACGAATCAGCCATTGTCGAGTCGGAGGAAATCAAGCCGGGCGTGATTCTTGATTATGATGCAAACGACAATGTGGTTGGCGTTGAGATATTGGGGTTGAGCAAACGCGTACCCCTGGAAACGCTGAAGAGCCTGCAATTTGAGACGGTATAAACCACAATTATGAACCCAAGAAACGCTTCCCCCGCACACCCTACCCGCATCGAAAGCCTGGAAATGCGAAACATAACCAAACGCTTTCCCGGCGTGCTGGCTAACGACGGCATCGACTTCGAGGTGCAGGCCGGGGAAATACACGCCCTGCTGGGCGAGAACGGGGCCGGCAAAAGCACCCTGATGAAAATCCTGTACGGTCTGTACCAGGCCGACCAGGGAGAGATCCGCCTTAACGGCCAGGCGGCGACCATCGGCTCGCCCCGTGAAGCCATCGCTCTGGGCATCGGCATGATCCATCAACACTTCATGCTCGTTCCTTCCCTGACGGTGGCCGAAAACGTGGTCCTGGGGCTGCCTTCCAGCCGGGAGCCCTTCGTGGACACCGACCGGGCAGGGCAACGCATCGGCGAGCTATCGCACACCTACGGCCTGCGCGTCGATCCCAGAGCCTACGTGTGGCAATTGTCCGTAGGCGAGCAGCAGCGGGTGGAGATCATCAAGGCCCTGTACCGGGGGGCGGCCCTGCTCATCCTGGACGAGCCGACGGCGGTGCTGACCCCCCAGGAGGTGGACGAACTGTTCGCCATCCTGCGCCAGATGGCTGCTGATGGTCACGTCCTGATCTTCATCTCTCACAAACTACACGAGGTCATGGCCCTCAGCGATCGGGTGACCGCGCTGCGCGATGGGCGGGTGGTAGGCGCCGTGCCCACCGCCGAAACCAACCAGGCCGAACTGGCCCGCATGATGGTTGGCCGGGAGGTGATCCGCACCTGGGACAAGCCAGAACTCGAAGCAGGCCAGGTAGTGCTTTCTCTGCGCCAGGTGTGGGCTGTGGGCGACAAGGGCGTGCCCGCCTTGAAAGGCGTCTCCCTGGAGGTGCGGGCCGGCGAGATCGTAGGGGTGGCTGGCGTGTCGGGCAACGGCCAACGGGAACTGGCCGAAGTCATCACCGGGTTACGTCCGGCTACCGCCGGTCAGGTGTTTATCGGCCGCCAGGAGGTGACCAACCACACCCCGGCTCAGATCATTGCCACTGGCCTGAGCTACATCCCGGAGGAACGCCTGACGATGGGCGCTATCAAAGAGTTCAGCGTGGCCGAAAATATCATCCTGGAGACCCATACACGGCCCCCGCTATCTAAAAGCATTTTTCTCGATTTCGATCAGATCGCCCGTCATGCCACTCAGCTCATCCACAATTATGATATCAAGACCCCCAGCCAGCACACGCCGGTCAAGAACCTGTCTGGGGGCAACATCCAGAAATTGATTCTGGCCCGCGAGTTATCCCGTCAGCCCCACATTCTGATCGCCTCTCAGCCCACGCGGGGGGTGGATATCGGGGCCACGGAGTACATCCACCGGCGGCTGATCGAACAGCGCAGCGAGGGCACGGCTATCCTGCTTATCTCCGAGGACCTGGATGAAGTACAGGCCCTCTCAGATCGCATCGCCGTGATGTACGAAGGCGAGATCGTGGGCATCGTGCCCACCGAGCAGGCCGAGGCCGAGACCCTGGGCTTGATGATGGCCGGGGCCTGATGCTTCCGGGTCGTTTACAAACCTTATAATGTCCCCTGAGCAGGACAGATGTTCTCAAAAGCGCCTCTTCTCTATGGCGCTTTGTTTGCACCTCACGCTCTGAGACAAAAAGACAAATATATGGTATAATAAAGCCAGGTTTGGAATCGAGGACACGGTTCGTGGAAATAGAGGAGAGAGATGCCAGACATCCAGCCTTACCCCTGGGACGGTTGATAACCCTCCAGGTACGTTTCGCTCACCCTGTTAGCTGGTTTGGGCCGCTCTGGGCCGCCTTGTGTGGGGCTTTAGCTTCGGGAGAGATGGCCCTGGATGTCACCCATTTGTTTCTCCTGGTCACGGTGCTCTTCCTGACCGAGCTGGCGCTGGGCACAGTCTGGGAACTGGCCCTCAACACCGACTGGTCTTCTCTCTCCCGCGAGAAGGAACAGCCGGCCAAAGCGGTGCTGATGCTGCCTTACGCCGCGCCGAGTTCTCCCAATCAGCGTATCTCCCGCCAGTTGGGCAGGGTTATAACCTGGGGACAGACCGCCTTGCGGCCAGGCGCAGGAAGGGCGGTACCGGGCTTGCTCGTGACCGCTGTTATGGCGCTCATCATGGCCGTCTTCCTGGGACGTTCTCTCGTCCTCCTGACGCTGGCTGCTCTGGCTACTGCGGCCCTGGCCCCTTTACTAACGCGCCGGCGACAGGCGGCGCCGCTGTGGCTTAGAGCCTTCTTCGAGGCCGGGTTGACCTGGCTGATGGGCCACGCCGCTTTTGGGCCGTTCAACTGGCCCTCGCTGCTGGCCGGCGGTCTCTACACCGGCCTTTACCAGTCCTGTCTGGCCCTGCAACGGAGGCAGGATAAGCGGGCCATCGTCCGTTTCAATCTCTTTCAAATAGCCATCGTGGCCCTGCTGGTCGTGGTCAAACAACCTTTGTTGGCCGGGGTAGTGGGTCTTTTGATGCTGCCCCCACTATCGTTACAACCCTTGCTGGGGCCAGGAGAGACAGGCCCCTGGTATCTGCGCCGCAGCCAGCCTTTCTTGATGCTCAACATGCTGGTTACGGCCCTGGCGATAGGGTAATAGCGGAGATAGATTTTTAGCATCTGGTTTTTCGCGCCGTATGTGGAAAGCGGTGTGGTTTATCTAGAAAATGGTCCAGGGAGATTCGGTTAGCAAGAACTCCCCCTTCTAACATCCAAAGCGAATCGGAGGTCTTAAGGTGAAAATTGGTGTGATTGCTGATACTCACATCCCGGATGTCATCCCGGAACTCCCTCCCAGAGTAAAAGAGATCTTCCAGGAGGTCGATATCATTTTGCACGCGGGCGACATAACCACCCTGGAAACTCTGCGCGAACTCCAGAACTACTTTACTATAACGATGGCCGTGGCTGGCGAGCATGACGATGAAGATGCCAAAAAGTATTTACAAACCAGGCAGATCGTCGAGTTCGGCAACCGCAAAATCGGGATGATCCACGGCCACCCCATTGAAAAAGGCTCTGGCCTGTTGAGCACTCTCAAGAAACTCTTTCGCCCCCCCACCCGCGAGGACCTTTACAAATACGTTCTGAGTCAATTCGAGGACGAGGACGTTGATTGTATCGTCTTCGGCTACACTCATCAACCTTACGTAAAGGTTCGCAATGGAGTGCTGCTCTTTAACCCTGGCGCAGTGGCCTCCACGCGCGGCGTTCAGTCCAGCGTGGGTCTTTTAGACATCGGTAAACGAGCCATAACGGGGAAGATCATCTACATCTAACGTATGGGGCTTATCCAAAACCTCAAAATGGATCGGGCCTTCTGCTCGCTCGGCCAGGATAGCCCCTCCGTCATTTCCAGACAGACTTTTAAGGAGGTTTCGTTCAGTTGAAAATTGCCAGATTCCTTGACGACGACCAGATTAAGTACGGACGGGTGAAAGGGGAAGATATCTTTATCGCGCATGATGATGATATTTCTTCTGCCTTGAGATACGGCCCCAGGAAAGTGAAGCTGGATGAGGTCAAACTTCTGGCCCCCTGCCAGCCAGGTAAAGTGGTGGCGGTAGGACTCAACTACGCCGACCACGCCAGAGAAACCAACCTGCCTATCCCCGACGAGCCGGTCATTTTCCTCAAGCCCGCCAGCGCCGTTATTGGCCCCCTGGAAGAGATCGTCTGTCCACCCTCATCCCGGCGGGTTGATTACGAGGCCGAGTTAGCCCTTATCGTCGGGCGACGAGCCAGGAACGTATCTGTGGCTGAAGCAGCCCACTACATCTTTGGCTACACTTGCAGCAACGACGTTACGGCCCGTGACCTCCAGCGCCAGGATGGGCAATGGACCCGCAGTAAGAGCTTCGATAGCTTCTGCCCGCTAGGCCCGTGGACCGTCACCGACCTGGATGCCTCTGACTTGGCTATCAGTTGTCGGGTCAACGGTCAGGTGCGCCAGGCAGGCTCCACCAGGGACATGATTTTCAGCCCCGCCGAGTTATTAAGCTTCATCTCCCACATCATGACCCTGGAAGCTGGAGACGTGATTATGACGGGTACGCCTGCGGGCATCGGCCCCATACAGCCGGGCGACGTGGTCGAAGTGGAGATCGACGGTATAGGAGTGCTCCGCAACCCGGTGGTCGCCGGCGCCTGAGAAGGTGCCTGGCGCTTTGGAAGCAGATATGACCGCCGACCCTTCGGGTTTCTAAAACCCAAAGGGTCTGCGGTCACACGCACCTGGAAAAATAAGGAGAAAAAACAATGAAACACCTGCTCGATATCGCCAGCCTATCACCTGAAGAGATACAAAACATCCTTCAGACGGCCAGGAAGCTCAAAGAGGAGTGGCAAAAGGGTGGCAACCAACCCCTCCTGGCCGGGAAAACCCTGGGCATGGTCTTTCAAAAACCATCCCTGCGTACCCGCGTGTCCTTCGAGGTAGCCATGCTCCATCTGAGCGGACAGGCCCTCTACATTTCTCCCCACGAGATTCAACTGGGCCAGCGGGAGAGCGTGCCCGACGTGGCCCGGGTGTTATCCCGCTACGTGGACGGCATCATGGCCCGCGTCTTCGCTCACCGCGATATCGAACAACTGGCCGCTTATGCGCAGGTGCCCGTCATCAACGGCCTGTCGGATTACAACCATCCCTGTCAGGCCCTGGCCGATATCTTCACCATCTACGAGAAACGCCCGAAACTGGCCGGCCTGAAAATGGCCTACGTGGGCGACGGTAACAACATGGCTACTTCCCTGCTCTTCGCCGCCAGCAAGACGGGGATGCACCTCTCGGTGGCTTCTCCCCCTGGCTACGAACCGGACCAGAAAGTGGTCAGCCAGGCCCAAAACTTTGCCGCTCACAGTGGGAGCCAGATCAGCCTGACCAACGATCCCTCTATCGCCGTGCGCGAGGCCGATGTAATTTACACCGACGTCTGGGCCAGCATGGGCCAGGAAGAAGAGCGCCAGAAACGCCTGGCCGTCTTCCCCCCCTATCAGGTCAACGCCAGCCTGGTGGCTCAGGCTCAAGCCGAGGTGATGGTCATGCATTGTCTGCCCGCTCATCGGGGCGAGGAGATCACCGACGAGGTAGCCGACGGCCCCCATTCCATCATCTTTGAGCAGGCCGAAAATCGGATGCACGCTCAGAAGGCCATCCTGGCCCTGCTCTTAACCGAACCCTGATCCCCCCATCCCTGGTAATTAAGGAGGTGCGGCATGGGCCGTAAACAGAGAGTTTTTGAAAAGGCGATGAAAAAAGCGGCCAACTACGCCTGGGATCGACAGTGGGAGAAGGCCATTACCGAATACGAACGCGCCCTGAAAGAGTTTCCCGAAGACCTGGCTGCTCTGAGCGGTCTGGGTCTGGCCCATCTGGAATCGCGCCACCTGGAAGAGGCTCTGAAGCTCTATCAGAAAATAGGCCAGTTAACGCCTGATGATCCCGACGCTTTGAGCCGCCTAGCCGATATTCAGGAACGACTGGGACGCCTGGAAGAGGCGGCGGGAACCTACATGGCGGTGGCCGAGATTTACTTGCAGCGCCAGGCCATAGATAAAGCCATAGATATCTGGTCAAAAGCCACCCGTCTGGTGCCCAGCCATCTGATGGCGCACCGAAAGCTGGCCGAAGTTTACGTCCAGCGAGGTAAAACCAACCTGGCCCTCAAAGAGTATCTGGCTCTGGCCCGCATCTTTCAGCATAAAGGAGATGGCGAAAAAGCCATCCAATTTTGCCAGATGGCCCTCAAACTTGACAGCCACAACCCCGAGGCCCAGGCCATGTTAGAGGGCTTACGCTATGGCGAGGCCGCCAAAACAGCCCACCCCATCCCGGTAGTGAGCGAAATAGGGGAAGAGGCCAGTTTTATCGAGGTGTCCAAGCGTAAGGCTTTGTCGGACCTGGCGATGTATCTCTTCGAGGAGATCCCCCAGGAGGAGCCATCCGACATATCTGCCTTTTCCCAAACAGCCGAAGCCCGGGCCACGGCCACTCAGCCCCAACTCAGCCGCACCCAGATCAACGCCATTATCAGCCAGGCCATAGATTTCCACCGCAGAAATATGACCGACGAGGCCATCGCCAGCTACGAGCGTGGCCTTAAAGCCGGGGTAGACCGTCCGTCGCTTTACTTCAATCTGGGGCTGTTATACCAGGAAAAATTGCGCCTGGACGACGCTATCGAACGACTGCGGTTGGCTGTCAGACACCCTGACTATGCCCTGGCCGGCCATTTTATCTTAGGGGAGTGTTATCGCGCCCAGGGTAAAATCGAAAACGCTCTGGCCCACCTGGTGGAGGTCCTCAAGCTCGTCGATATGCAGACGGTGCAAACCAACCGGGGCGATGAACTGGCCCGGCTTTACGCCGGCCTGGCTACCAACTACAGAACTAAAGGCGATAAAGAAAGTATCCTGTCTTTCGCCAATTCGTTGATCGAGTTCTTCAGCCAGAAGAATTGGGAAAGCAGAGTTATGGAAATGCGCCACCATCTTGATGAAATATCCGATGAAGGGACCACTATGGCCCTGGCCCAGGTTTTGGAGGTGCCAGGTTTTGAGGACATTTTGAAAGCTCTGGCCGATACCCAGAGATATATGGATAACGACATGATATTTACTGCTATGGAAGAATGTTATCGTGTCATCGAAATGTCTCCTCTCTATCTGCCTCTCCACATACGGCTGGCCGAAATACTTCTGCGCCAGAACATGATCGAACAGGCCGTAGCCAAATATCTGACCGTGGCTGATGTCTATGCGGTTTGGGACAACACCACCCAGGCCAACAGCGTTTACCAGCGCGTCTTACAACTGGCGCCCATGGATATCACGGTCCGCTCCAAGATGATCGACCTGGCGATCCAGCAGGAACAGTTCGATCAGGCCCTGGAACACTACCTGGCTCTGGCGGATGCTTACTACCAGTTAGCTCACATTGATAAAACCATAGAAGTGTATCGTGAAGCCCTGCAACTAAGCTCCAAAAGCTCCTCGCCGCAAGCGTGGCAGGTAAAGGTCCTGCACCTCCTGGGCGACATGCAAATGCAGCGGGTGGACTGGCGCCAGGCTACAACCGTTTATCAACAGCTCAAAAGCCTGGCCCCCGACAATGAGCAGGCTCGGCTGCAACTGATCGACCTGTACTTTAAGCAAGGACAGACCGACCAGGCCATGCAAGAAGTCGATGAGCTGGTCGCCTACTATCAGGAACAGGACCAGCCCGAAAAGGTGTTATCCACTCTTCAGCAGGCGGTGCAGCTAAGACCCTACGAGATGCCGCTGCGTGTCCGTCTGAGCCAGGTTTACCTGACACGGGGCCTGAAGCAAGAGGCCATCGCCGAGCTGGACGCTTTGGGTGAGATGCAGTTGGAAGCCGGTATGAGACAGAAGGCGGTAGAGACCATCAAGTTGATTATCTCCCTATCCCCGAAAAATGTGCGCGCCTACAAGCAACTTTTGGATCAGATTCTTGGGTAAAGCAAGGTACGGAGGCCACTTTGTCTAATCTCCTGGATTTGTTCTCACGCCTCGACTGGATAAACTTTCTCGATATACTGCTGGTCGCCCTGGTATTCTATAGTTTGCTCCTCCTGATCCAGGGAACGCAAGCCGTGCAACTGTTGCGCGGCCTCATCATATTGGCCCTTTTGGCCGTCCTGGTAACCAGCATCTTCCAGTTGACAGCCTTCAAGTGGCTGGTCAAAAACTCTATCCCGGCCTTGCTGGTCTCTATCCCTGTTATCTTTCAGCCGGAACTAAGACGGGCTTTGGAACGCCTGGGACGCACCAGCTTCCTGCTGGCCCCCTTTTCCCAGGAAAAGATAGTCACGCAAGTTATCACCCACATCAGCCGGGCCAGCCAGAGATTGTCGGAACGTCGTCACGGCGCGCTGATCGTGCTGGAACGAGAAACCGGCCTGCGGGAATACGTGGACACGGGGATAAGGTTGAACGCTGAACTGTCCAGCGACCTCTTACTCACCATTTTTTTCCCCAACACCGCCTTGCACGATGGGGCCGTTATTGTGCGCGGTAATCGGATTGTAGCCGCCGCCTGCGTCCTCCCTCTCACCGAAGGCCCTCTACCTGACCGACATCTGGGCATCCGTCACCGGGCGGCGGTGGGCATCACCGAGCAGAGCGATGCCGTGGTGATCGTCGTCTCTGAGGAAAGCGGCATCATCTCCATCGCCCACAATGGACGCATAATCCGCCGCATGGACGAGAAAAAGCTGCGCGCCGTTCTTCAGGCTTTCTATCGACCGCAGTTCATTACCAGCTTTCCCCGCCGGCTGCGCGTCGATCATCACCTGAGAGAGTCAAAACTTTTCGCCCTCTATGGCCGCCTGAAAAGCATCGTAATCCTGGCTAAAATGCGATTTGAATGAAAACGAAGGAGACAAAACAATGGACCTGAATTTGACCGCAGAACAAGAGATGATCCGCGACATGGCCCGCAAATTCGCGCGGCTCGAAGTGGCGCCCGTGGCCGCCGAGATGGACGAAAAAGGAGAGGTGCCCCTGGACAATCTCAAGAAGATGGGAGAGCTGGGCTTTCTGGGTTTGACCGTGCCTGAAGAGTACGGGGGGCCAGGGGCCGATACGGTCAGTTACGTCCTGGTGCTGGAGGAGATTTCAAAGGCCTGCGCCTCCACCGCGGTGCCCATGGCCGTCAATTGCTCCCTGATCGTCGAGTCTATTCTGAAGTTCGGCCGCCAGGAGCAGAAACAAAAGTACCTGCCCGCTCTGGCCCAGGGTCAGATCATTGGCGCTTTCGCCCTGACCGAACCAGGCGCCGGCAGCGACGCCGCCGCCCAAACGACCACCGCTGTCCGGGACGGCGACCAGTACGTCATCAACGGCAGCAAGCACTTCATCACCAACGGGGGCATCGCCGACCTGATCGTGCTTTTCGCCATGACCGACAAAACGAAAGGCTCACGGGGCATTTCCGCCCTGCTGGTGGAGAAGGGCACGCCAGGTTTCTCGGTGGGCAAAGAAGAAAACAAGATGGGCATCCGCGCCACCAATACCTGCGAACTGGTCTTCGAGGATTGCCGTGTGCCGGCCACCAATCTGCTGGGTAAAGAAGGACGAGGCTTCAGGATCGCCTTGACCGTTCTGGATGGAGGCCGCATCGGCATCGGCGCCCAGGCCACCGGCATCGCCCAGGCCGCCTACGAAGCCTCGCTGGAATACGCCAAAACCCGTGAGCAGTTTGGGCAGGCCATCTCCCAGTTCCAGGCCATTCAGTGGATGCTGGCCGACATGGCTACCCGCATCGAGGCCGCCCGTCTCCTGACCCTGAGCGCAGCCCTGAAGAAAGACGGCGGCGAACGCTTCACCAAAGAAGCAGCCATGTGCAAGCTCTTCGCTTCGGAGACCGCCGTGTGGGTCACCAATCGGGCCATTCAGATTCACGGCGGCTACGGCTACATGAAAGAATATCCCGTGGAACGTTACTACCGGGACGCCAAAATAACCGAAATCTACGAGGGAACGAACGAGATCCAAAGGCTGGTCATCGCCAACCAGATTCTACGGTGAAAGAACAGCAAGGATTCATATTATGAGCATACCGGCCACCACATTTACCAAATTAATTGGACAGGATACTTTGCCAATACAGGATCGACGCTGAGCAAGGCGGCATCCTCAACATTCGCCTGTGCAATCAACAAGCGGTCGAACGGATCTTTGTGATGCACAGGTAGGTTTTGCAATGCCAAAACATGCGAGAGCATCACAGGGAGTATTTTGATATCGTTGGTTTGCCGCTGGCTCTCAATCACCTCTTCTAAGGGCAGGTCGAGTTTCAGCTTGCCTAGTTGGAGCTTGATTTGCATTTCCCATACGCTCGCAACACTAAGCAGCACAATGTTTGTCTGATCCCGGCACAAGGCAAAAACCCGCGGTGAGAGCTTGCCTGGTTCACTGTCCCACCAAATGAAGGTATGTGTATCCAACAGCAACTTCATTCAGCCCCCACCCAAAACTCCTCTGGTAATGGCTCATCGAAATCATCGCTGGTCCAGATAGCTCCCTCGTGTAATCCTGCCAGGCGCGGCTTGGTGGGAGAGGCAATTGGCACCAGGCGGGCAAGCGGCGTGTCATCCTGTACCAGAATGACTTCCGTGCCCTCCAGCACCAAAGCCAATAATTTTGTGAAGTTTGTTTGTGCTTCGTGCACATCAACAGTTTCTATAAGCATCTTTTTAGAGACTGCTTTCATTGACAATCACCTCTTTCACGCCACAATTATACAAATCAAGAGGCCAAAAGTCAAAGCATCAACTACAGATTTTACCTGAGCATCATCTCGCTCGTCCAGGAAAAAAAGGCGTCCACCAAACTCTCCTCCGCCGCATCGTAATAGCCCAGATCGTACTCGTTGCGGGAGAGGAGGCGATCCCCGCTGAAGAGTTTCACTTCAACGCAGCCTCCGTCCCCGGCCAGAGTATGCTCTACCTTTCCCACTGGCCGACAGGAATCGGGCGGCAGGGAGACGACCTGAGAGAAGATTTCCTGGCCGTCCACCCGGATGCTCAAGCGGCAATCCTCAAAAGAGTCCAGCAGATCGTTGATGGCCCACACCTGGGCACGGAAAAGGCCACCTGCCCGGTAACGGACGAGAGGATAATCCAGGCTGATGAACAGCGGGTTATAGAGGTCTTTCAGCCGCTCGTAGGCCAGCTTGGGCCGACGCCAGTAGTCGAGCACGCTCCAGCAGATGGCCGGCCAGGGCTCGTTGAATTGCCAAATCAAAGTCCCCCCGGCTTCGTACTTTCGACGACGGACGTGCTCTATGGCTACCTGCAAGCCGAGAGCCTGCGCCCGTTGGGTAGCGTTCACAAAATCCACCAACTCTGGCGGGTAGTAACGACTTAAGTCGTCACTACGAACTGCTGCTTGCTGCTCCAACAGGAGACGGGCATAACGTTCCAACTTACCCAGTTGGGCGCAGTGGTAACGCCAGACCTCAGCCGGGGGCCACAGGTGGCCGGAAGGGATAAACTCCCTGAGAGAAGCAGGGTCGGGCGCAGACTGAAGGCCGAACTCAGTGGCGAATTGGGCCAGGTCCTTTCGGTAGTCGCGGAAGTTGGCCTTGCTGTGCCAGATGCGCCAGTTGTGACTATCGTTGCGGCCTGGCGAGGCGGGCTGGAAAGGGCGGGTGCCATCCTGGTGAGCCACCACCGCCCGCAGAGTCTCGACCAGGAGGCGATTGCGCCGGGCGCTGTACTCGTTGCCCCCACACCACAGCGCCAGGCAGGGATGATGGCGCAACCACCGCACGATGGCCTCACACTCCTGACGGGCCAGGCTCAAAAAATCCAGCCCACGAGGCAGATAGCCGAGAAAAACGCAGGCAAAAGGAAACTCCTGCCAGACCATGATGCCCGCCTGGTCGCACAGGTCGTAAAAAGCTCGTTTCTCGCGCAAGCCCCCACCCCAGACGCGCAACATGTTGATGTGCGCTTTCTTCGCCAGATCAATGAGGGCCGCGTAATCCTCCCGTCGCACCCGGCCCGGCAGCGCGTCGGCTGGCACCCAGTTGGCCCCGCGAATAAACTCCCGCCGCCCGTTGAGAACGAAGACCCAGGGTTCGGCTTCGGGGGGAGTATTGGGGTTAGGCGCTCTTTCCACAGTGCGCAGGCCAAACGTGGTGCTCAGGGCATCCAGGACAGGAGAAGCGGCGTCGGCGGGAAATAGCTGGACTTCCAACAGGTAAAGGTCAGGCCGGCCGCGATCCCAGGGCTGCCACAACCGGGGATTCTCGATGGCAAACTCCATCTCTACTGCCTGATGGCCGGCGCAGAGCGCGAGATCGAACTCGAAACGCTGCTCTTCCTGCTCGAAATTCTTGCCTCGCGCCAGGATGACGGCCTTTACCGTCTGCGCCCTGTCCGCATCCAAGTCCAGGCTCAACCTCAGCGGCGCGACCCCGTCACCCGGCCCCTCGTAGCGGGCAAACACCTCCTCGATGAACACCGAGCGCGTCACCACGACGTAAACGTCGTCCCAGAGGCCCATCGTCCTGGCGCGGGGAGCGAAGTCCCAGCCAAAGCTCATCTGGCACTTGAGGGTGGCAATGCGGTCAGGGAAAACCGGGTGAGAGCGGGGCAGACGCTCCGCCAGCCTGGCCCAGAGCCTCTGCCAGCGGGATAGTTTGGGCCGGGGCAAACTGGCCGACCCCCAGAGGCGCACGGCGATCAGGTGGTCTGAACGCAGACCCTTGGGGTTTTGAAAACCCGAAGGGTCTTTCAGAGACTCAAGAGCCTCTGTAATCTCGTAAACCTGTCGGGAGAACATCCCTTCGTGGCGGCCCAACTCCAGGCCATCGAAGTACACAGCCGAGATGTAGTCAATGCCCTCGAAAACCAGAAAAGCCCGCTCACCCTCTTTCAGGCTGAGGGCCACTTCTTTTCTGTACCACCAATCCCAGTCGTCAACCCACTGGCTCTCCTGGTTGGCGGTTCCGTAAAAGAGGTCAGGAATACGGCCCACAGCCATAAGATCGGAGCGCACGTTGCCAGGGACGGTAGCCGGCAGCCACTCGGTCACCGCGTCACAATCGTAAGCATCGGGGCAGTCAATAGCTTTACGGGGCACACGTCCCACACGCCAATCGGAACCGTTCAGATCCAGAACCGTTCGCTGTTTTCGTCGGATCATATTCAGTACACTCCAAAAGCTAGCCGGGGACTCTTTCAAGCCACAGAGAGCACGGAGAACACAGAGAAAGAGTTTGTTGCCCTCTGTGAACTCTGTGTCCTCTGTGGCTAAGAAACCATAGTTTTGCGAACTACTTGGGTTACACTTTTCTGAGGATTCGGCGCAGGCGAGCGAAGAGCCATTTTAGTGCATCCTCGATGAAGGGCAGGCCCAAAGCCCCCCCCATCACCGAGCCGACAATGCCCGCGATGTCGGCCTGGAACACGTTGAGACCAAAAGAGGTGTGCACCGAGACGGAAAAGGTGTCGCTCCAGACCTGTTGTTCGCTAATCCTGGCTTCGGAGCCTGCTTCCCTGGGCTCCCAACGCAAGGCCAGGCTCAAATTGAGCTTGTGCTCACCCGACTCCCTGGGCTTGATGCTCCAGCGCCAGACGTTGGGCTGGCCTGGCAAGACTTCCTGGGAAACGGGCTGCGGCGGGTCTATCTCGAAGTTGATGGAACTCAGGCCGGGCACGGCGTAAACATAATAGCGGCGGAATTTTTCTTCCGGGATGGGCACCACGGCGGTAGCCTCTACCTGGTGTCCCTCTTCTTCCACCACCGGGACGTAGCCCTCTTCGGGGCCGGGGATGAAGGACAGACGGATCACCTCGGAGTTGCCCAGGCGCATCTGGGGCGGCCATTCCACTTCGACGAGGCGCTGCTCGACGGCCTCCGGGGTGGGGGTCGCTTCGGGGGCCGGTGGCGGAGGCTCTTCCGTACCACCAGAGGGCGGAGCAGACGGTGGCGACATCAGCAGAGGGGCCGGTGGCGTAGCGGCCAGCGTGGGCATAGCGGCCAGCGTCGATGTGATTCGCGGTTCTTCCACAATCTCCTTAATAGGAGCTTCTTGCGGCTCCTCCGCGGGAGCTTCGGGAGGCGGGGCCAGGGCCGCAGGCGCACACCCCACCACCACAAGCCCCAGGCACAACGCGACAAGCAGATGAACCCACCGTTTTTTACCATCCATCGCTAGACTCCTTTCGGCCCCGTCCACTCCGCGGCCCATCGAGACTCGAACAACCACGACGATGGAGAGAGAGTAGGATCAGGAGCGGGCCTCTGCAAATCCCCAGGAGAGAGGTCATATTGCCGGGTGGCCCGCTCGTAAGGCAGGTGGGAATAAAGCAGAAAACACAAAGAACAAAGGAGGACGATCAAACCTATGCAGGCCAGGGCTAATTTCATTTTCGACACCACTTTCACTCCCTTCCCAGCGCGTAATCAATTCCTTGCCGTAAATTGCGCCGTGTAACCAGGCCCGAAAAGTCGATCCCCAAGGCCACGATGGTCTGGGCGATTTCCGGCGAGATGCCGGTGAGGATGACCCTGGCTCCTAAGAGCCGGACCGCCCGCGCCGCCTGGAGGAAATGGCTCGCCACGCCGGTATCCACCAGCGGCACGCCGGTGATGTCAATGATCACCGTTTCGGCCTGGTAACGCCCGATGCCTTCCAGCAGACTTTCCATGATTTGCCCGGCGCGACGGGTATCTATACTGCCGACAAGGGGCAGGATCAAAATCTCTTCGGCGATGGGCACGATAGGGGTAGAAAGGGCCTGGACGGTTTCCAGGAGACGCTTTTGTTCCTGGCTGGCTTTTCTCAGCTCTTCCAGGGCGCGGTTCATCCGGGCGAAAAGGCGGGCATTGTCAATAGCGATGGCCGCCTGGGCGACGAAGATTTGGAGCATCTGCACTTCGTCCTCTTCGACGCGGACCCGGCGGGCTTTGTGGTAGCCTGTTTCCACCAGGCCGATGTTTTTCCCGCGCACGCTTAAGGGGACGAAGACCCGCTCCAGATCGGCGTGGCCTTCGCGCTCGAACATCTCGCGGTCGAAGCGAGGATCCCAGCCCTCGATAATTTCCGTCTTGCCCGTGCGGATGATGTCGGCCATGATGTCCGGGCTGTCCAGGGGCCGGACTGAAGCGGCAAGCTGCTGTTCGGAGATGTTCAACCCTCGCACCGCCCGCACTACCCCTGCTTCTTCATCCACCAGGTCCAGCTCAGCAAACTCAAATCCAAAAGTCTTGGCGATAGTTTCCAAAATGAGATCCAGCACCTCGTCCAATTCCAGCGTGCTGGTGATGAGCCTGATCACCTCTTGCAAGGAGGCCAGTTCTTCCATCCTCCTTTTCAACTGCGCTTCAACCGGCGTATTTTCGGTCATCAGGATACTTCTCCCGCATAATATGTGTAATATGGAGAACACCACTTATTATACTACACGGCCCTCCGAAAAGCAAGAATTTCGACACCTCGACTTTACCCACATCTCTATCGGCCTCCGCTGACAAGGATTACAATCACGGGTGTCACGGAGAAAGGCGCGGTTGAGGGTAAAATCGGGGCCAGAACTTTTTACCACAAAGGACACCAGGAACACAAAGGGGATAAAGGCTTTGTGCTCTTCGTGCTCTTTGTGGTTATAAATTGAGGGCGACATCCGTGACCAAAACCCGGGGCTCTAAATTTGACGGCAGAACTCAAACGAGATATACTATTGAAAGCCAGAGCAGGCCAGCAGCGTGAGCCAGCAGAAGGAGAGCAAGGTGCGGGTCATAGGAGGCGCAGCCAAAGGACGCCGGTTGCTCTCGGTGCCGGGGCAGACCACCCGCCCCATCACCGACCGGGTCAAAGAATCTCTGTTCAACATCCTGGGAGAGCGGGTGGAGGAGGCCCTTTTCCTGGACCTCTTCGCCGGGACAGGGGGGGTGGGCATCGAAGCCTTGAGCCGTGGAGCACGAGGGGCTATCTTCGTGGAGCGCAGCGGACGGGCCGTCAAAACCATTCGGGACAACCTGAAACTGACCGGCCTGGCCGGACGGGCGGAGGTGGTGCGGGCCGACGTTTTCCGCTTCCTGGTCAGAGAGGACAGAAGATCGGACCTGATCTACGTGGCTCCCCCGCAATACAAAGGTCTGTGGGCCAAAACTCTGCTGGCCCTGGACGAAAGACCCCTTTTGTCCGAAGATGGCCTGATCGTGGTCCAGATTCATCCCAAGGAATACGCCGAGCTTGATCTTGAAAGCCTGCTCCTCCTCGAGCAGCGCCGCTATGGTAGCACCGTACTATGTTTTTATGCTCCTCGTATTCCGCCCCCGACAAATGAGACGAAGGAGACGATGGAGGTAGTATAACCTATGAAGATAAAATTTCTGTTTCTAACCCTGGTCGGGATCGTGCTCCTGGCAGGCTATGGGCCGCAAGGCGCGGCTCTGAGCGCCAGCCCGACGCCGACAGCGGCCCCCGCCAAAGCCTGGGCCGAAGTGACGGTCAGGGGCCTGCGCGTGCGCACCGGCCCCGGCATAGAATACCCGCCCCTGGGAGCGCTCAAACAGGGCGATACGGTGGATATCGTGGGGCGGGAGGCGGCCAGCGGCTGGCTGCAAATCGTCTACGACCAGGCCGCCGACGGTGTGGGCTGGATTTCGGGCAAAGAGCCTTACGTTGAGATCAAAGGCTCACTCGAAGACGTGCCCAACGTCGAGGCTGCCCCGCCGCCTTACACTCCAAGGCCTGAACCCACCTCCCCGGAAATCCCTGAAAATACGCTGCCCGGTAAACTGGTCTTCCAGACCGCCAACCAGGGCGACATATACATCATCAACGCCAATGGCACCGCTCTGCGGCGTCTGACCGATGGTCTGGATCCCTCCTGGTCGCCCGACGGGAGCCGGGTGACCTTTGCCCGCTGGCGGGAACCAAAAGGCATCTGGGTCATCAACCAGGACGGCAGCGACGAGCACAGGATTTTCGACTGGCCCGGCGCCAAGGCCCCGACCTTCTCCCCGGACGAAACCAGGATCGTTTTCACCCGTCAGTACGGCGGCCCTTTACATTACAGCAAGAAACGCTTCTACATCAGAGTGGATGGGGTGAAGGTCAAGGTAGGCAGCATAATAATCCCGGCTGATCCCTGGTGGAAGCTAGGGGTGATCAGTCCGGCAGGAGCCCAGGATTATTTCCTCGACCTGCACTGCCACGACCACAGTTATTCCCCGGACTGGTCGCCCGACGGGGAACGGATCGTCTACGCCAGCGACGTGGGGCTGTCCTTCACCTGGGAGCAAGACGCCACCGCCCAACTCACCCGCGATCCCAACGTCTACCGCCTGACCGATTACTGGCGTGACCGCGCCCCGGTCTGGTCGCCGGATGGAAGGCGCCTGGCCTTCCAGACCTACTCCCACGACCACTACGAGATCGTGGTCATCAACGCCGACGGCGCGGGCCGCACCCAACTGACCAAAAACTCTCCTCTCAACGACCGGGCCATCAACTGCGTTTCTCCGGCCTGGTCGCCCGAGGGGCAATACCTCGTTTACCTGACGGACGAGAAGGGCCCCCAGGAATGGGAATTCTACGTCATGAACGCCGACGGCAGCGACCAGCGCCCCCTGTTCCAGACCGCCCTGGCAGGCGTCGAGATTCAATACGACAACGTTGACGAGCGGGTGGTGGATTGGACGTACTGACAAAGGAAGAAACCAGATTATGGACCAAAACCAAAGGCGTGAACCCGCCAGAAGTCAACCGTTCAAATATTTCGAGATGGTGATTGCTCTTTTCGTGGCCGTGCTTTTGATCAGCAACGTGGTCTCGGCGGCCAAGATCGTCAATCTGGGGTGGCCCATCCTGACCTTCGACGCCGGCACTCTGCTATTTCCCGTGAGCTACGTGTTCGGCGACGTGCTGACCGAAGTTTACGGCTATCGGCGGTCGCGCAAAGCTATCTGGGTCGGCTTTTTCTGCGCCGCCTTGATGAGCCTCACTTTCATGGTGGTGGGCAAGCTGCCGCCCGAAGCGGAGTGGAGCGCCAGGGTAGGCCAGGAGGCTTACGACAAAGTTTTGGGCTTTACCCCGCGCATTGTGCTAGCCAGCCTGATCGCCTACTTCGCCGGCGAGTTTTCCAACTCCTACCTCATGGCTATAATGAAAATCCGCACCCGGGGCAAATGGCTCTGGATGCGGACCATTGGCAGCACCCTGATCGGGGAGGGCATCGATACTCTGCTATTCGTGCCCCTTGCTTTTATGGGCACGATGCCAGGCTTCGTTTTGGTGGAGATAATCATCTCCAACTACATCTTCAAGTGCAGCGTCGAGACCCTGGTCACTCCCTTCACCTACCGGGTGATCAATTTCCTCAAAAAGGCCGAGAATGAGGATTATTACGATTATGGAACAGATTTCAACCCCTTCAAAATCGAGGACAGCCTGCTTTAGAGGCTCAAGCTTCAGCGCCAGCCCCCCGCGCCTGGGGATCGCTTTCAGCTTTCTCTTCCACTTTCCTGTAGATGGCCCGCTCATCATGCCGTCTGGACTCGGCCGCTGTTTCGGTAATGCCGCGCACATCGGCGAAAGGGCCATCCTCACTGGCGGCGATCCCGATAGCCAGGCTCATCAAGGGGGCCCACTGTTCCCGCCCGCCCCGGCCTTCGACGGCCATATAACCCCTTTGCTGATCATCCATGGAATAGAAGGCATTCACCACCTGCTCAAAACGATCCACGACTCGGTCTTTTATGGCCTGGGCCTTATCAACGGCGGTGATGACAATAAAATCGTCCTTGCCCGTATGGCCGATGAAATCGTCGGGAGTACCCAGCTCGTTGACGGTCTCTTTTAGAGCATCGGAGAAGAAAGACAACACGTACTTGGCCGTCAGGAAACCGTAAACTTCGTTATAGGTCTCAAAGCCCGTGATACCGATGTACAGTAAGGCCCAATCGCTCCGACGTATCAAAGATCTGAGTTGTTCTTCGATCAAGCGACCGCTGGGCAACCCGCTCACCGGGTCCGTGGACTGCTGGTAACGGGACTGGCTCAAGGCGTTCTGCACCCGCAGCCTCAACTCCTCGATAGAGAAAGGTTTGGTAATGTAATCATCGCCTCCTATCTCCAGACCGGCGATCCTGTCATCCCGCTCGCCTTTCTGAGTCAGGAAAATAATGGGAATGTGCCTGGTATGCAGATCAGCGCGCAATCGACGACACACCTCATAACCATCGATATCCGGCAAGATGATATCCAGGATGATCACGTCAGGTAGTTTCTTGCCACTTATCTTCAAAGCGATCCGGCCATGGGTCACTGTCCACACTTCGTACCCTTGTTTTTCAAAATAGGACCTCAACATATATAAAGTATCGGGGTCGTCTTCCACAACCAGAATCTTACCCTTGTTCATCAATAAACCTTCTTCCTTGCATCCTTGCTTTAATCGACCAGGTATTCGGACTCTGCCTGTCTCTGGCCTGATGCGTAAGGCCCGGCTGGCTTCACCTACAGTCATGCCGTAGGGAGTACGCCAGGCACTTCTAATATTATACTACAGACTCTCCAAAAAGTGAAATATTCACTCTTGACTTAGAAAAGCTTGTGATATAAAATGGCCTTGACTCCAAACGCCAGTCGAGCCGCTGAAATCGCCGGAATGAGTATCTGGCAATTCAGAGACCACTTACGAGCCAGGGGCCAGAAAATCGTTGTGCCAGAGGAAACGCCGGAAGACCTGGACACCATGCTCGATTTTTTTCAAGCAAGATGGGCTATACAGTTCTGTAAACTTATAGGGAGGAGAAAGGAGCACCATGAAAGTCGGCATTCTGGGTCGCAACGACTACTGGGGCAAAACCTTCACCGAAAACGACTACCGGGTGGGGCGGGAAGCCAACATAGAGTTGATCAAAATCTTCGAATACACTGATCTGTCGGTCTTCCAGAGGCTACACGACGAGAACCCTGCCCTGGAGTTCATCGTCCGTCTGTACGACGAGGAAGGCCACGGCCCGCCGGAAGAGTTCGTCACTCGCCACCTCTGGCGCATCGAGCAACTGCGCCCCTTCGCCACAGAGTTTGAAATCCTCAACGAGCCTAACCGCATAGAAGAAGGTTGGGGGCCCACTGCCGAGCAGGCCCAGACCTTCAACGACTGGTACCTGGAGGTGCTGGAGCGACTGCGCGAGCTTGCGCCCTGGGCCTCTTTTGGCTTTCCTGGCCTGTCGCCCTATCCAGTTGGCGAGGCCATCAGCGACCTGGAATGGCTGCAAGTCTGCCAGGAAGCGGTCCAGGCTTCGGACTGGCTGGGCTGTCACTGTTACTGGTCGGACGAAACCGGAATGCTCCACCATAGCGACGGCCTGCGTTTTACTCAATACCACACCCTCTTCCCCACTAAGACCATCCACATCACCGAGTTCAACGGCCACCCCACCCTGCTCGATCAGTGGCAGCGGGCGCTCCAGTACAGGAGATATTACACCACCCTGGGCGCTTATCCTTACGTGGCCTCGGCCAGCGCCTTCATCATCTCTTCGCCCGACCCGGCCTGGAACGCCCTGGCCTGGTGGGACCCCCAGAGCGGCCAATCGCAGCCGGTGGTCTGGGAGGTGGGGAGCATCCCCCGTCCCATCGGCGGCTCCCAGGAAAAGCCCGTTTACGACGTGCAATACCTGAGCCACAACACCCCCCGCCAGATGGTGGCCGGCCAGACCAACGCCGTGCGCCTGACTATCCAAAACGCGGGCCGCAAAACCTGGCCCGCCGCAGGCTACAACAAGGTGCGCCTGGGTTATCACTGGTATAACCGTGACGGGAGCCTGGTGCCTTCCAGCCTGTGGGCCGATTTGCGTACCGCCCTGCCCTACGACCTGCGCCCCGACGAGCACGTCACCCTCCAGGCCGAACTAGGCCCGCCAGCGGTAGAGGGCCAATATACCCTCAAGTGGGACATGGTGGAGGAGATGGTCACCTGGTTTGCCTGGCAGGAGGCGCCTACCCTGGATGTCAGGGTCCAGGTTGAGCCGGCCCCTCCCTCGCCCGTGCCCG
This sequence comes from Anaerolineae bacterium, assembly GCA_034417895.1. Classification (GTDB taxonomy): domain Bacteria; phylum Chloroflexota; class Anaerolineae; order CAZYHC01; family CAZYHC01; genus DAOULT01. The sequence goes on from DAOULT010000109.1 coordinate 33,245, forward strand.
GTGCGGCAAAACCCAGCGCCAGCCACAACAACGTGGAGAGCGGCCCGGATAATCTGCGTCAGGCCCTTGACGGCAACCCCTATACTCGCTGGAGCACCTTCACCCTGCAACGACCAGGCATGTGGTTTCGGCTGGATTTGGGCCACCTGCTGACCATCAGCCATCTGCGGCTGGACAACAGCTTTTCCCCCAACGATTACCCGCGGGGCTACGTGGTCAGGCTCTCCGCCGATGGGGTCCACTGGACGACGGTGGCCGAAAACCACGCCAACGGCGGCCCGCTGGACGTCACTTTCGCCCCGCAGTTGGCGCGCTACGTCCACATCGATCAGACGGGGGCAGATTCCTATTATTGGTGGTCCATCCACGAAATCGTGCTTGAGGCCGATCCGACCGGGGGTTGGACGGTCAGCGCCAGCCACAACAACGTGCAGAGCGGCGCCGATAACCTCGGCTTCGCCCTGGATGGCAACCCCCAAACCCGCTGGAGCAGCCGCGAGCCGCAAAAGCCGGGGATGTGGTTTGCCCTCGATCTGGGAGCCGTGCGGCCCCTGTCCCGCCTCGAACTGGTCAACGAAGGCTCTCCCCAGGACTATCCCAGAGGCTACATCGTCAAACTCTCCGCGGACGGCCAAAACTGGGAGGTGGTTTCATCCGCAGAGAATAACGACCGACCGCTGGCTGTCACCTTCCCGCCCCGTTCGGCCCGTTACGTCCGCATCGAGCAGACCGGCTCCGATCCCTTTTACTGGTGGTCTATCCACGAGATACTCGTTTCCGAGGAATCGGTCATAACCGCCAGCGCCAGCCACAACGACGTGCTCAGCGGCGCGGACAACCTGCGACAGGCCCTCGATGGCCTGGCCGACACTCGCTGGAGCACCAGGGCCTTGCAGACCCCCGGCATGTGGTTCGAGCTGCACCTGGGCCAGACCAAAACGGTGCGCGGCCTGTCCCTGGACAACGCGGCCTCCCCCCTCGATTATCCGCGGGGCTACGTGGTGCGCCTCTCGGCCGACGGGGTAAACTGGCAAACGGTGGCCCATAACCCGGCCAACGACCGCCCTCTGGATATCGAGTTCGCCCCCCAGGAGGCCCGTTACCTCCGCATTGAGCAGACGGGTAGCTCCAATCGGTATTGGTGGTCTATTCACGAGGTTTATGTCAAGTAGGAGCCTGGCACTTTCAGTAGTCCACCAGGCTATTTTATCAGCCACGGAGGACACAGAGTTCACAGAGGAAAAACTTTCGTTCTCCGTGTTCTCTGTGCACTCTGTGGCTTGCATTGGAACTGCCACCAAGTCAGGTTTTGGGATTTACTGACTTTGTAAGTGCCGGGTACCTGTACGTCATATATTTTATGTTAAGCAATAGGAGGAGAAGATGAAAGTCGGCATCCTGGGTCGCAACGACTTCTGGAACAGGACCTTCACCGAGCACGATTATCGGGTCATTCGCGAGGCCAAGATCGAGCTGATCAAGATATTCGAGTACACCGACCTCGCGGTCTTTCAGCGTCTGCACGACGAGAACCCCCACCTGGAGTTCATGGTCAGGCTGTACGACCCCGAAGGGCCGGGCGCGCCGGATGACTTTGTGAGAAGGCACGCCCAGGAAATCAGCGAACTGCGCCCCTTCGCCGATAGCTTCGAGATTCTGAACGAGCCTAACTTTCCCGGCGAAGGCTGGGGCCCCGACGCCGAACAGGCCAAAATTTTCAACCGCTGGTATCTGGAAGTTCTGGACCGTCTGCGCACCCTGTTTCCCTGGGCGGTGTTCGGCTTTCCGGGTCTGTCGCCCACCCTGCTGCCCGGCGAAGATTTCACCGATCTGCAATGGCTGGAGGTCTGCCGCCAGTCGGTGGAAGGCTCGGACTGGCTAGGCTGCCATTGCTACTGGTCGGACCTGGCCGGGATGCTCCATCAGGGCTACGGCCTGCGTTTCACCCAGTATCACCGTCTCTTCCCCGCTAAGCCCATCCACATCACCGAATTCAACAACGATCTGGGACGCATCGACGATTGGAACCGCGCCCTGCAATACGAGAGTTATTATAAGGCCCTGGGCGATTACGCTTACCTGGCCTCGGCCAGCGCCTTCATCCTCTCCTCTCCCGATAGCTATTGGGACCGGCTGTGCTGGTGGGACGCTAAAACCAGCGAATCGCGTCCGGTGGTCTGGAAGGTAGGAGGCATACCGCGTCCTATCGGTTCCCCCCATCCAGGGCCAACCTACGCCGTCAGATACGTCAGCCACAACACGCCCCGCCAGATGACCGCCGGAGAGACCCGTACCGTGTCCTTCACCATCGAGAACGCGGGACGCAAAACCTGGCCCGCCGAAGGCTATAATAAGGTGCGACTGGGCTATCACTGGCACAACCGCGACGGCAGCCTCTTATCCTCTGGGCTGTGGGCCGACCTGCGCACCGGCCTGCCCTACGACTTGCGCAGCGGCGAGCAGGTCAATCTCCTGGCCGAAGTGGGCGCTCCCCGCCTGGAAGGAAACTTTGTCCTCAAGTGGGACATGGTGGAGGAAATGGTCACCTGGTTCGCCTGGCAGGAGGCGCCTACCCTGGATATCGAGGTGCAGGTGGGGGCCGGCATTACGCCGGAAGTGCCCGGCCCGCTGCTGGTCAGCGCCAGCCACAACAACGTGACCAGCGGCCCCGATAACCTGCTCTACGCCATAGACGGTAAAGCTCACACCCGCTGGAGCACCTTCACTCCGCAAAGGCCAGGGATGTGGTTTGCCATCGACCTGAGCCGCGTGCAGACCGTGGCCCAGGTCAAGTTGAGCAATGGCGGCTCGCCCGAAGATTATCCGCGCGGCTACGTGGTCAAAGTTTCCCCGGACAGCCAGCGCTGGGAAACGGTGGCGGTGAAGGAGCGCAACGACGGCCCTCTGGCCGCGACCTTCGCTCCCCGCCAGATTCGCTACGTCCGCATTGAGCAGACAGTCTCCGACCCCTATTATTGGTGGTCTATCCACGAGGTGTACGTTTCCGCCAAAAGCGACCTGACGGTCAGCGCCAGCCACAACGACGTGCACAGCGGCCCCGATAACCTGCTCCAGGCCATAGACGGCAACGCCTACACCCGCTGGAGCAGCCAGGAAGCGCAAAAGCCAGGCATGTGGTTTGCCATCGACCTGGGAAACCTCCAGAACGTGTCCTACCTTCAGCTCGATAACGACCGCTCGCCAGAAGATTACCCGCGCGGCTACGTGGTCAAAGTTTCCCAGGACGGCCATAATTGGGAGATCGTGGCCCAAAAAGCCACAAACGACCGACCGCTGGTAGTGAGCTTTGCGCCTCGCCCGGTGCGCTACCTGCGGATCGAACAGACCGGCTCCGACCAATTTTACTGGTGGTCGATACATGGAGTGCAGGTGAAATGACAGCGACTACTCCCACGTGGTAGAGCCTGAAGATACAGACTTGCTTTCTCTGGCAAAATGGTATATAATATAGGCAGGAAGGAAAGATTCCCCTTAAAACCACCTGACTCTCGCTGAGTTCGAAGTGCCCTGCCGAATAAAGGTGCTTATATTTCAGGGAGGCACTTCACTGAACTGGCCGTTTTGCAGTATTTCGATGAAGAATCCGTATGGATGCGGCCTGCAATGCAGCAGCGCCAGGTCTGCGTAAATATAACCTCGCGAACCTGGAGGCCACTGAGCGCACAATAAAAGCGTGGCCGCCGGGTAACCAACGGTAGTCCCAACACCTCACCCCTTATCACTACCCTCCAAATTCTTATTTCAGCGCACTCCACAGAACTGTCGTAGAAGGCTCCGAAGCCCGTTCGGAAAGCGAGTAACTCCTGGAGAGTGCGATGCAAAGTCGAACCTGCATTGTCTTGTCACTGCTTGCTATCCTGAGCCTGACGTGGGGATGCATATCCCCTGGTCAGATATCACTAATTACGACTACTCCCACGGCTATGCCTGTGGCCTCTCCTACAGCCATGCCCACAGCCTCTCCTACAGCCTCTCCCACGGCCACGCCCACAGCCTCTCCCACCACTACACCCACGCCCACGGCTAGCAGTCAAGAACAAATGCCTGGCAGAGAAATGGAGAAACCAGCCGGGGAGATTATGATCTATCCAGAGGAATTCATCATCTATCAAAATTACCTTGAGGTAATTGGAGGCAAACCGGGGATAGCCGACACGGGAGTCATCGAAGCTACGGTAATGTCGATCGTGAAAACTGAGGTATGCCCCTATCAAGAGGAAAGATGCCGCTTCGAGCCATATCCAAACGATGGGGGAGTGGTCAGAGTAGATAAAATCATTAACTACACCCCCTATGCCGAACGACCTGCGGGGCCTGCGGTTGAACAGCCCGGCGAGGCAGAATCAGAATCTCCGGGGGGGAAGACATCCCCTGGATACGAAGGCCCCGCATATCAGCCCAAAGAGAGAAGATACGAGCCGTTACGGGAAGGGCAGGAAGTTCAAACCCTTTTCCTGCTCACCGCAAGGCCAGCTAAGGTTAGATACGTCCCGATGAGCGAATCTGACGAAGGTTACGAAAGCCTGGAATCGGGGCAGCCCGCAGAAGGCGCTGCTCAGCACACAGCAGAGCAACCAGCCCGACCTGAGGAAATAGTTTTCAACCCCCTTCCCAAAGAGGGAGATTTATTTGTATTTACCACAAAAGTTGGAGCCTTCCCGAGCGCGATTGAAAGGGTTCTTCCTGGGTTAGAAGCAGGCTCCAAATTCCGAGCCGCCATCCGCCATGACGGCACATTGTACGTTGAGGAATACGAGGAGGTGATGCCCTGACAAGATAGATTTTGGTGAAGATTTGCAACGTATCCCCTGGCTTGAAGTAAGCCACTTTCGACACCTTTTTAAATTTAAGGAGGGAAAAGGTGAAAACGAAAAGTTTCTTCGCGACTTTAATCGCTACTATCCTGATTATCCTGGTAGCAGGTTTAGTAGCGCCTTCTGTAGTAGCCCAAACACCACCAGGTGAGGCCGAAACACCGCCGGGTGGTTCTGAACCACCGCCGGGTGAGGCCGGACCAGATCCGGCCTACGGGGCTACCAACCCATCTTATAGTATGTCAGATAGTCCCTGGCTGCGACTGCCTGACGATATGCTGGACTGGCCGCCAGTCGAGCCGTCCAGGCCCGCTGAGGTCATAGCGGTCGAGGATCCCACCGCCGTCGAGATCCACGACGCCGCCACGGGAGCAACGCTCCGCATTCCGAGCGCCGACCTGAGCCAGCAGTCAGTTGAGCCTGGCTTAACCTCGGTGCCGCCCTATCAAGGTCTGTTGCCGCCAGGTATACTGGGTCCCGAGTCTGTGCTCGGCTCCGATGAGCGGGTGTACGTATCCAGTGTGACAACTTACCCCTGGCGAACCGTGGTCAAGCTGTTTATAACCTTCCCTGATAGCGCGCAAGGGGGTTGCTCAGGCTCGATAATCGGCTGCCCTGACGGTCACGGGTATCACGTTTTGACCGCAGGTCACTGCGTCTACTCGCACAGTCACGGCGGATGGGCCACCTCTATCAAGGTCGTTCCTGGGCTGGACTGGAGCTATATGCCCTACAACTACGCCTGGATGACCTACATGCGCAGCTACACAGGCTGGACTGTCTCCGGGATGTCAGAGCACGACTGGGCAATGATAACCCTGGACCGCAACGTGGGCGACTACACGGGGTGGATGGGGCGGATGACCGCCGGTTCGGGCAGTTCCATTTACACGGACATCCAGAACACCGCCGGCTACCCCGGCGACCTCAGTTCTGGCCTGCGCATGTACTGGAATAGCAACTCCGGCCATAGCGCCGACAGCTACAACCACTGGTACTACCTGGACACCGCTGGAGGTCAGAGTGGCAGCCCGGTATGGCGTTACGTTTCTGACAGCCGTTACATCCTCACCGTCCATACCTGTGGGACCGGAGGATGTGGGGTCTCAGGCAAAAGCTGCAACCACGGCACGCGGCTGAACAACGACAAGTTCGACCGCATCTATACCTGGTGCGGTTCAGACACGCCGCCGACTGACTACGCCGACCTGATCGACGATGGACAGGCGTACTCTGGATTCAGCCCCACCACGGTCACGCCCGGCGCGACCAGCTTCCACGCCTGGAGCGACGTGCGCAACATAGGCACGGCCTCCTCAGGCGGCTTCTACGTAAGATACTACGCTTCCACCAACACCTACATCAGCACCTACGACTATCTGATCGGCAGCGATTACGTCTCTTCGATCTCTGCTTTCAACTCCCGGGACTCCGATTGGAACGGGACCTTCCCTACCGGCGCACCAGACGGAACTTACTGGGTAGGCTGGATAATCGATGCTTACGACAACGTCACAGAGTTCGACGAAAGCAACAACACGGCTTACAAGAGTTCCTATCAATTGGTGGTGTGTAACGTTCCGCCTTCAGCGCCCACCCTGTACTCACCCGCGGATGGAAGCACAACCAATGACACCACTCCGTTCTTCGATTGGGGAAGTGTCAGCGGGGCCAGCTCCTACCAGATTCAGGTGGACGACTTCTCCAGCTTCCTTACGCCAGTGATCAGTCAGACCACTTCCAGCTCGTACTACATTCCGAGCAGCGCCCTGGCCGACGGCACCTACTACTGGCGAGTGCGGGCCCTCAACTCCTGCGGCGACGGCCCCTGGTCCTCGGCCTGGCAGTTTGAAATTGGCCCCGTGCCCGATACCCCCGCCCTCTCCTCCCCTGAGCACGGCAGCGACACCTGTGACGACACTCCAACCTTCAGTTGGGGAAGTGCGAGCGGGGCAGACTCCTACACCATCCAGGTGGATAACAACTCCTCCTTCATTTCGCCCGAGATCAACGATACCACTCCCGGCAGCAGCACGTCCTACACCCCGGCCAGCGCCCTGGCCCACGACGCCTACTTCTGGCGGGTGCGGGCCACCAACACGTATGGGAATAGTCCGTGGTCCTCTATTTGGAACCTCGACATTCTCAACTGCACGATCACTGAGCCGACGGGCCTGACGGCCAACGCCGTCTCTCAGAATCAGATCGACCTCACCTGGACGGATAACTCCTCTGACGAAGACAGCTTCAGCATCGAGCGGTCGCCCGATGGCGCCAGCGGCTGGGTGGAAGTCGGCACCGTGCCGAGCGACACCACCACTTACAACGACACCGGCCTGGGCTGCAACGCCAACTACTACTACCGCGTGCGGGCCAGGGCAGGCACCGACCAGTACTCCGACTACTCCAACGTGGATGGGGCCACCACTCAGGCCTGCTCGCTCAGTGCGCCCATGCCCCTGACGGCCACCACCGTCTCTGAGATCCAGATCGACCTCACCTGGACGGATAACTCCACCGACGAGGACAGTTTCCGCCTGGAGCGGTCGCCCAATGGCACTACGGGCTGGACGGAGATCGGCCTGGCGCCGGCTGACAGCGCCGCCTACAACGACACTGGCCTGGGGTGCAACACCACCTACCACTACCGCGTGCGGGCCTATGCTGCCCCCGACCAGTACTCCGACTACTCTAACGTGGCCTACACCGATACTCTGGCCTGCTCACTCAATGCACCGACCAACCTGGCGGCCACCGCCCTCTCCGAGAGCCAGATCGCACTCACCTGGACGGATAACTCCGCCGAAGAGGACAGTTTCCGCCTGGAGCGGTCGCCCAATGGCACTACTGACTGGATGGAAGTCGGTTCGGTGCCGACCAACACCACCATTTACACCGACACCGCTCTGAGTTGCGGCACCACCTACCACTACCGCGTGCGGGCGCGTTCAGGGGCCGACTATTACTCCGGCTACTCCAACACAGACAGTGACACCACTCAGGCTTGCTCGCTCGATGCGCCGACCAACCTGGAGGCCACCGCCCTCTCTGGAACCCAGATCGGACTCGCCTGGACGGATAACTCCAGCTCCCCTAGCGAGGACAGTTTCCGCATCGAGCGGTCGCCCAATGGCGCCACCGGCTGGATGGAAGTCGGCTCGGTGCCAACCAATACTACCATCTACACCGACGCCGCTCTGACCTGCAACACCGCCTACCACTACCGCGTGCGGGCCTATTCCAGCCCCGACCAGTACTCCAGCTACTCTAACTCGGCCACCACCACCACTCTGGCCTGCCCCTCCCTGGTCATCACCAAAGTCGATAGCCCGGACCCGGTCGAGCCTGGCGGCCTGCTGCTCTACACCCTGACCATCAGCAACTCTGGGGCAGGTCTGGCTTCAAACCTGGTCATCAACGACATCGTGCCCATAAGCACCACCTTCGCCTCGGCCAGCCACACCGCCACCCTGGAGACAGGCAACGTGATAAGCTGGACGGTGGATAGCCTGACCAGTGGGGTATCTATCAACCGCACGTTCGTGGTGACCGTCTCCGAGGCTTTAACCGGCGGCCAGGTCATCACCAACTCCACCTACAGTGTGCTTTGCGACCAGGTGTCCATTCCAGCCTGGGGCACAGCGGTAACCACTACCGTCCAGAAAGGAGCAGTCACAGGCGGCGTCTACCTGCCGGTCATCAGGAAGCAGTAGGGAACGTCGCCAGGCGAGAGCAAAAGTGACTTTGGCGCTCTGGCGACCTCGACGACGAGGCCCAGAACAGGCATAACCTCCTGTTGAAAGCATCAGGAGCACAGTTATGCCGTGATTCCAGAAACCTGGAGGGCGCAGAAGTTTTCTGCGCCCTCTACTTTTTTTTGTTGTTTTAAGGCGCGCTACCTTCGGATCGAACAGACCGGCACCGGTCTTTTTAACCGCAGAGAAGGCGGAGTGAAAACTAAAAAACTCTGCGCCCTCCGCGGTCTCTGTGGTGCAATCTTGTACTTTAGGAAAGCCCTGCTTTCTCTTTTCGACCAGATAGTGTATAATATTAAGCAGCAAAGGAGAGAATTCTCCTATTTTTGTCTCCCCGCTCAATACACTTCTAGATAAGCACTTTCCGTATTATCGCAATTGAAACGAGGAGTAAAAAAATGAGCACTCCAAAATCCACAATCACCCTGAGAATCCTGACGGCGGTGGTGATTATGGCCCTGTTCGCCATCGCACCGAGCGTCAGCGCCTCTCCGGCGAACGGCGAACCGGGCGCCGGTCTGTTCATCGACTCTCCCATCGAAGGCGACCTGGACCGGAGCGGCGATCCGACCATCATCCGCGCCAGGTTCGTGGACATCAACTTTGACCTGCTGGCCGCCGCAGACGCTCCACAGGATCAGTCCGAAGTCGGCGACGTCGTGGTGTTGAACCTGTTTGACGACGTGGCCTTTACCGCCCTTCTCGACCGCCTGGAGCTAAACCGGTCGGGGAGCTACTCCTGGATCGGTCACCTGGAGGGCGTGGCCCACAGCCAGGCGATCCTGGTGGTCAAAGACAGGATCGTGGCCGGTAACGTCACGCTGCCTGGGGCGCTCTACCAGGTGCGCTACGCGGGCGGCGGCGTTCATGCCCTCTACCAGATCGATCAAGCGGCTTTTCCTGCCGAAGCGGAGCCAATTGCGGTGGACATAGAGGCCCCGGAGGAGCCGGACGTGACCCCGACCGACGATGGTTCAAGCATCGACGTGATGGTAGTCTACACCGCCGACGCGCGTAGCGCCGAGGGGGGCACCACCGCCATGGAAAACCTGATCGACCTGTCGGTGGCCGATGCCAATACCTCCTACTCCAACAGCGAAGTCACTCAGCGCTTGAACCTGGTCCATACCGCCGAAGTAACCTACACTGAAACGGGCGACTCCGAGTTGGACCTGGACCGCCTCAGGGGCACCTCGGACGGGTACATGGATAATGTCCATACCCTGCGCGACACTTACAAGGCCGACATGGTGAGCCTGTTCGTAGATAGTATGTCTGGTTGCGGCAGGGGATATGTGATGCAGACGTTGTCCTCCAGCTTCGAATCCTGGGCCTTCAGCGTAATCAAGCGCACCTGTGCGGCGGATAACCATTCCTTTGCCCATGAGTTGGGGCACAACATGGGCTGCGCCCACGACCGCGCCAACGCCAGCGTCCTTGGAGTCTACGATTATTCCTACGGCTACCAGGACCCCGAGGAAGACTTTCGCACCGTCATGGCCTATGATTGCCCCGGTGGCTGCCCGCGAGTCCAGCACTTTTCCAACCCCGACGTCAACTACGACGGCCAACCGACCGGCATAGATCACACCGCGGCGGATGCGGCCGACAACGCCAGAACGCTCAACAACACCGCCTATACCGTAGCCAACTTTAGAAAAAGCGTGCCCGATGCGCCGACCAACCTGGTGGCTACCGCCGTCTCCGAGAGCCAGATCAACCTCACCTGGGATGACAACTCCAGCGACGAAACCAGTTTCCGCCTTGAGCGTTCGCCCGATGAAACCAACTGGACGGAAATCGCCTCGGTGGGGGCCAACGTCGAAAGCTACAGCAACACTGGCCTGAATTGCGGCACCACCTACTACTACCGCGTGCGGGCCTACCGTTCAAGCGACGCCAAGTACTCCGGCTACTCTAACACGGCCCACGACACCACCTCCGCCTGTCCGTCCTATAGCATCAGCGGTTACGTGCGCGATCCGCTAGGGAGCGGCATCAACGGGGTGACGGTTAGCTTTTCTGGCGGGCCACAGCCGGACGTCACCACCAACAGCAGCGGCTACTACTCTCAGTCCGGCTTCAGCCAGGGCACTTACGTAGTCAATTTTAGCTTTAGCCTCGGCGGGTATTTCTTCAGCCCGGCGGAAGACCAGGTAGCGACAGTCGGCGGAGCGGACGCCACCCACGACGCCACCGGCTATCCTCTCTACCCGGCCAGCCTGCCCTTCAGCGACGATTTCGAGAGCGGCAGCCTGGGGAGCGCCTGGGCGGTGGAGACCGACTATGAGGGGCGCGTCCAGGTGGCAGGCGACTCGCCGCGCACAGGCAGCTACAGCCTGCTGCTCGACGACGATACCAGTGGAGGATTCTACTCCCACGCCTCCGCCATCCTGGCCCTCAACCTGAGCAGCCAGTCCCAGGTGGAGATGAAATTCTGGTGGCGGGAGTTCAGTGACGAAAACCACCCCGACGATGGGGTGTTCATCAGCGACGACTACGGGGCCACCTGGTACCAGGCCCTCTCCTTCAACGATGGCCCATCCACCTTCACCCAGGCCACCATCGACCTGGATGCCCAGGCCAGCGCCGCCGGCATGAGCTTCAACGACCACTTCCTGGTCAAGTTCCAGTTCTACGACGACTACCCCATCGTCAGCGACGGCTACGCCCTCGACGACGTCCAGGTGTACGCTACGGGCGCTCCGCCATCCGGTTACGAGATCAGCGGTTACGTGCGCGATCCGCTAGGGAGCGGCATCAACGGGATAACGGTGGACTTCGGCGGGTCACAGCCATCTGTCACCACCGACAGCAGCGGCCACTACTCTCAGTCCGGCTTCGACAACGGCGACTACACGGTCAGTTTCAGCTTCAGCCTCGGCGGGTACTTCTTCAGCCCGGCGGAAGACCTGGTGACGGTCAGCGGGGCGAACGCCACCCACGACGCCAGCGGCTATCCTCTCTACCCGGCCAGCCTGCCCTTCGGCGACGGTTTTGAGAGCGGCGACCTGGGGAGCGCCTGGGCGGTGGAGACCGACTATGAGGGGCGCGTCCGGGTGGCAGGCGACTATCCGCGCGCAGGCAGCTACAGCCTGCTGCTCGACGACGATACCAGCGGAGGATTCTACTCCCACGCCTCCGCCATCCTGGCCCTTGACCTGAGCGGCCAGTCCCAGGTGGAGATGAGTTTCTGGTGGCGAGGGTTCGGCGACGAGAACCACCCCGACGATGGGGTGTTCATCAGCGACGACTACGGGGCCACCTGGCATCAGGCCCTCTCCTTCAACGATGGCCCATCCACCTTTACCCAGGCCACCATCGACCTGGACGGCCAGGCCAGCGCCGCCGGCCTGACTCTGAACGACCACTTCCTGGTCAAGTTCCAGTTCTACGACAACTACCCCATCACCAGCGACGGCTATGCCCTCGACGACGTCCAGGTGCACGTCCCTGGCGCCCAACCACCCGATGCGCCCACGAACCTGGCAGCCAGCGCCGTATCCGATAGCCAGATCGACCTCACCTGGACGGATAACTCCGCCGACGAGGATAGTTTCCGCCTGGAGCGTTCGCCCGATGGCTCGATGGGCTGGACGGAAATCGCTTCGGTGGCAGCCAACGTGGAAAGCTACAACGACAGCGGCCTGAGCTGCGGCGACACCTACTACTATCGCGTGCGGGCGCACCGTTCAGACGACGGCCAGTACTCCAACTACTCCAATACAGCCCACGACACTACCTCCGCCTGTCCCGCCGGTTATTACAATATCAGCGGGTACGTGCGAGATTCATCGAGCACCGGCCTCAGCGGGATGACGGTGAACTTTGACGGGGTGCGGCCAGCCGTCACCACCGACAGCAGCGGCCACTACTCCCAGTCCGGCTTCAGCGATGGCGCCTACACCGTCAGCCTCAGCTACACGGGCTATGCCTTCAGCCCGGTGGTAGACCAGGTGACGGTCAGCGGTACGAACGCGAGCCATAACGTCACCGGCTATCCCTTCTACCCGGCCAGCCTGCCCTTCAGCGACGATTTTGAGAGCGGCAAGCTGGAAAGCGCCTGGGCGGTGGAGACCGACTACCAGGGACGCGTCCAGGTGGCAGGCGACTCTCCGCACACAGGCAGCTACAGCCTGCTGCTCGACGACGATACCAGCGGAGGGTTCTACTCCCACGCCTCCGCCATCCTGGCCCTCGACCTGAGCGGCCAGCCCCAGGTGGAGATGAGTTTCTGGTGGCGGGAGTTCAACGACGAATCTCACCCTGACGATGGGGTGTTCATCAGCGACGACTACGGGGCCACCTGGCACCAGGTGCTCTCCTTCAATGGGGGGTCATCCACCTTTACCCAGGCCATCATCGACCTGGACGGCCAGGCCAGCGCCGCCGAGATGAGCCTGAACGACCACTTCCTGGTCAAGTTCCAGTTCTACGACAACTATCCCATCGTTTCCGATGGCTATGCCCTCGACGACCTCCTGGTGTACGTGCCGAGCGCCCAACCGCCCGATGCGCCCACGAACCTGGCAGCCAGCGCCGCCTCCGAGAGCCAGATCGACCTCACCTGGACGGATAACTCCAGCAACGAGGCCAGTTTCCACATCGAACGTGGGGATGGCTCTAGCGGATGGACGGAAATCGCCTCGGTGCCGACCAACACCATCGCTTACAACGACACCGGCCTGGCCTGCAATACCACCTACTATTACCGCGTGCGGGCCTACAACTCAAGCGACCACCAGTACTCCGACTACTCTAACACGGCCCACGACACTACTTCTGCCTGTCCGTCCACTAATTATGACATCAGCGGTTACGCGCGAGATCCATCGAGCACCGGCCTCAGCGGGGCGACGGTGAACTTTGGCGGGGTGCGGCCAGCCGTCACCACCGATAGCAGCGGCCACTACTCCCAGTCCGGCTTCAGCAACGGCGCCTACACCGTCAGCCTCAGCTACGCAGGCCATGCCTTCAGCCCGGTGGTAGACCAGGTGACGGTCAGCAACACGAACGCCATCCACGATGTCACCGGCTATCCCTTCTACCCCGCCAGCCTGCCCTTCAGCGACAGTTTTGAGAGCGACAACCTGGGAAGCGCCTGGGCGGTGGAGACCGACTACGAGGGGCGCGTCCGGGTTGACAGCTCCTATCCACACACGGGCACCCGCAGCCTGCTGCTCGACGACGATACCAATAAAGAGTTCTACTCCCACGCCTCCGCCATTCTGGCCCTTGACCTGAGCGACCAGTCCCAGGTGGAGATGAGTTTCTGGTGGCGGGAGTTCAACGACGAATCCCACCCTGACGATGGGCTGTTCATCAGCGACGACTACGGAGCCGCCTGGCATCAGGCCCTCTCCTTCAACGGGGGATCATCTACCTTCACTCAGGCCACCATCGACCTGGATGCTGAGGCCAGCGCCGCCGGCCTGAGCCTGAACGACCACTTCCTGGTCAAGTTCCAGTTCTACGACAACTATTCTATCGTTTCCGACGGCTATGCCCTCGACGACGTCCAGGTGTACGTCCCAGGCACCCAGGAGAACGCCTCTGACGTCTTCCTGCCCATCATCCAGAAACCACCTGTGGGCCGCCTGCAAATCATCAACAACACCGGCGGCACACTGAGCGTCACGCTCTCAGGATTAGGGACAAAGACTTTTGGGGCCGGCACGTCGTACTGGGAGAATATCCCGGCCGGCACGTACAACCTGACCGTCACCACCACGGCCTGTCCGGGAACCATCTCCAAGTCTATCACCATCTCTGCTGGCGAGACGAAAACTATGAGCTTCTCCTGCGGGGTAGCAGACGTTTCCATGACCGAAGGCGAATGACGATGGTAAAGACCTGATGAGCAAGCCACAGGTTGCAAAGCCCCATCCAACAGGGTGGGGCTTTCTTACACCAGGCCAGCCATGACGAAAGATGAAAGTTGCGAGTAACGATAAAATGTGGTATCATTAGTAAAAAGTTTCACAAACAGGCAGTTTTGCTCCTCCATTCTGGTCGCAGGAGGCAAGCCATGGTTTCGATCAAGATTCCTGATATTGTTATCGGGCGTCTACCCATTTATCTGCGCGCCCTGGCCTTTTTGGCTGAAGAAGGTAAGGAGTTCGCTTCCTCTCAGGAACTAGGGGCCAGGCTGGGCATCAGTTCTGTCCAAATACGTAAAGACCTTTCTCACTTTGGCGAGTTTGGCAAACAGGGGACTGGCTACGAGATCAAGTATCTCCAGCAACAGTTGCAGCACATCCTGAAAGTGAGTACCGAGTGGCCGGTGGCGCTGGTGGGAGCCGGCGATCTGGGCCATGCCCTGGCCCATTACGACTTATTCAGGAACAAAGGGTTTCACATTGTGGCCGTTTTCGATAACAATCTGCTGAAAATTGGGGGCAAAATGGGGGATTTCGACATTGTGGATAGCGAATCGATGCCAGCAGCCATCAAGGCTCTGGGGATCAAGATAGCTATCGTGGCTGTGCCGGCCAGCGCCGCCCAGAAGGTGGTGGACGTTCTGGTCGAGGCTGGGGTCAAAGCTATCCTGAATTATGCTCCCATCACCCTGCGGGTGCCCGACGACGTTCAAGTCCAGTACATCGATCCGGTGGTTCACCTGCAAAGGATGACTTATTATCTATAACGAAGGCATACTTCTCTTGATGATGTGATAGTTCTCCAACGCTTTACCGGCTCCCAGAGCCACGCAAGCGATGGAATTTTCAGCCACGTAACAGGGGACGCCCGTTTCCTGAGTCAACAACCGAGCCACGTTGCGCAATAGAGCACCTCCCCCGGCCAACATCATCCCGCGGTCGATGATATCGGAGGCCAGCTCAGGCGGTGTTTTCTCCAGCACCGATTTCACCGCGCCGACGATGGCGGCCAGAGGTTCGGCGATGGCTTCCGTCACCTCTGAGGAAGTAATTTCGATAGTCTTGGGCAAACCAGCTACCTGATCACGGCCCTTTACTTCCAGCGACGTTTCCTCATCCAGCGGCAGAGCGCTGCCAATTTGAATCTTGATCTCTTCGGCCGTCTGTTCCCCAATCATCAGGTTATATTTTTTGCGGATGTAAGCGGCAATAGCCTCATCTACCCTGTTGCCGCCTATGCGGATAGAGCTGCTGACCACGATCCCGTTCAGGGCGATCACCGCCGCTTCGCTGGTGCCGCCTCCCATATTGACGATCATGTTGCCTGTAGGCGTTCCCACAGGCATACCGGCTCCCAGGGCGGCGGCCAGAGGTTCGGGCAGAAGATAAGCCTCTTTCCCTCCGGCCTGGATGGCGGCATCATGCACCGCCCGGCTCTCCACACTGGTCACTCCCACCGGGACGCTGATCATGACCGTGGGGCGAAACATGGGAAAACGACCACAGACCTTGGTAATGAAATAACGCAACATGGCTTCGGTGACCACGTAATCGGCGATGACCCCATCGCGCATCGGACGTGCCACCTCGATGGCTTCCGGGGTGCGTCCCAGCATACTACGGGCTTCGTTGCCAACAGCCACAATTTTGTTGTCTTCGATGGAAATAGCTACCATAGAAGGTTCTTGTAGGACGATACCCCTGCCTCTGACGTAGACCAATACATTGACCGTACCCAAATCTATGCCTATCTGCTTAGCGAACATCTATCCTCCAACCCTCAGAAAACAGTCTATCCCCCCGATCTAAACTCTGGGCTGTCCCTTCTTCGTCTCCGTTTCCTGGCTACCTTCAGGCGGACCTGAGAGCGACGCAGAGCCGCGGTAGCCCGTTCGAGATCGACCATCTCCCCGGCTTTATATCGTTCGAGGTATTCCTCGGCTCTCCGCCGGGCGGACTCGGCTCGCGTCTCGTCGATCTCTTCGGCTCGTTCAGCCGAATCGGCCAGGATCGTCACTTTGTCAGGCCGAACCTCCATGAAACCTCCACCAATAGCCAGGTTCAGGTCCTCTTCTCCCTCCTTCTTGACCCGCAACTCTCCCACCGTCAGACAGGTTATGAGCGGGGCATGGTGAGGAAGGATACCCAGCACGCCCTCAGTACCAGGGGCGATGACCATATCCACCTCATCGGAAAAAACGATGCGCTCAACGGTGACGATCTCGCACTTTATCTTAGCCATACCGATCCTCTTCTCCCTAAGCGACCTCGCGTTCCGGCTGCTTCTCCTGCAAAGCGGTCTCGACTTTACGCACCGTCTCTTCCGCCTCGGGAGCCAGCTTCACCGTATGCCCCTGGCGACAGTACAACTGGCGCAGGTTATGTAGAGTAGCCCGCCCCCCGGCCACGTCCAGATCGACGTCGCGGGAGAGCAGCACGTCGTCGCAGACGGAGCAGCGGGGGCTGAGATCTCGCGGACTCTCGATGCCAGGGTCAGGCTCAACCCACTCTGCCTGATCCCAATCCAGGTATTCCATAGTATCGTGGGTATCCCAGAACTCTATTTCTTCTTCTTCCGATTCAAATTCTGGTATCTCTTTGAACTTCTTGCTCATCTTGTTTGCCTTCTGAACCTTCGCCTCTCGCTTTGGCTCATATCGCGGGCGGTAACAACCTTGAATGTTCCGCCGCCCTTGTGAGCCAGAACAACAAACAAATATCTACCCCCCAGAGTCCGCCCTAAAAGCTGATACCTGTCCCCTTTCCCCCGAAGGATAAGGTAGGGCCCCCAGCACGCCTCTTCGACCTCTTCTCTCTCAACACTATGCTCAGCGATATGATCAAGACGATCTTCATCCCAGAGTAATTTTCTTACCCTCACATCACGCCTCTGCCTTAAGCGACCTCGCGTTCCGGTTGCTTCTCCTGCAAAGCGGTCTCGACCTTACGCACCGTCTCTTCCGCTTCGGGAGCCAGCTTCACCGTGTGCCCCTGACGACAGTACAACTGGCGCAGGTTATGTAGAGTAGCTCGCCCCCCGGCCACGTCCAGATCGACGTCGCGGGAGAGCAGCACGTCGTCGCAGACGGAACAGCGGGGGCTGAGATCTCGGGGACTCTTGATGCCGGGATCGAGTTCTACCTCCACAGGCTCCATACCGTCCAGGTAGTCAACGGAGCTATGCGTTTTCCAAAACTCGGCTTCCTCCTCGCGCGTCATTTCGGGTAACTTGGCCATTTACTTTAGCCTCTCAACCTCTTTGCCTCTTCCAGCACGTCGTCTACGCCGCCCTGCATGAAGAAAGCCTGTTCCGGGATATCGTCGTGCTTGCCCTCCAGAATCTCCCTGAAGCCGCGCACCGTCTCTGCGATGGGAACGTATTTGCCCGGCCGCCCGGTGAAACGCTGACCGACAAAGAACGGCTGAGAGCAGAATTGCTCGATTTTGCGCGCCCGGTTTACGATCGACTTGTCCTCTTCAGATAGCTCATCGATGCCCAGGATGGCGATGATATCCTGAAGATCCTTGTAGCGTTGCAGGACCTGCTGAACGCCGCGAGCAGTATTGTAATGATCCTGGCCGACAACGAGCGGATCGAGGATGCGAGAAGTGGAAGCCAGAGGATCGACAGCCGGGTAGATGCCCCGCGCCGAGATGGAGCGTTCCAGAGCAATAGTGGCATCCAGGTGAGCGAAGGTGGTGACGGGGCCGGGGTCGGTATAGTCGTCAGCCGGGACGTAGACGGCCTGCATGGAAGTAATAGCCCCCTTTCTGGTGGAGGTGATGCGCTCCTGTAGATCGCCCATCTCCGTGCCCAGTGTGGGCTGATACCCCACCGCCGAGGGCATACGCCCCAGCAAGGCCGAAACCTCCATGCCAGCCATCACAAAGCGATAAATATTATCGATGAAGAGCATCACGTCTCGGCCCTGGTCACGGAAATATTCGGCCATCGTCACCCCGGCCAGTCCTACTCGCAGGCGTACCCCAGGCGGTTCGTTCATCTGACCGAAGACCAGGACAGCGTTACCGATCACGCCGGCGGCTTTCATCGCATCCCAGAATTCGTGGCCCTCCCGCGATCTTTCTCCCACGCCGGCGAAAACCGAAAAACCGCCGCGCTCGATAGCGATAGTGTTCATCAGTTCAGCAATGATCATCGTCTTACCCACTCCCGCTCCGCCAAATACCCCGGTTTTCCCCCCTCGGGTGAAGGGGGCGATCAGGTCGATGATCTTCAGGCCGGTCTCAAAGAATTCCGGCTCGGTGACCTGATCCTCGAAAGCAGGGGCCGGACGGTGAATCGGGTAGCGGAGGATGTCGGATTCGACGGGGTCCTGGCCGTCGATAGGCTCACCCAGGACGTTGAACATGCGGCCCAGGGTAGGCTGACCGACCGGCACCGTGATCGGCCCGCCGGTGTTGATCGCTTTCATACCCCGCTTCAGGCCGTCGGTGGAGTCCATAGCCACGCAGCGCACACAGTCGTCTCCCAGGTGTTGTTGCACCTCGACCACCAGCCG
>DAOULT010000110.1:0-10723 GCA_034417895.1 Anaerolineae bacterium
AAGTAATACTTACGCCAGAAAGGGGGATGTCAATGCATATCAGGGATTTCGTGCCGGAAGATGCGGAACAATTGGTGGAGATTCTCAAAGCCAATCAACAGTTTGGGCATCCCGAGATCGATGGTCCAGAAGCCATGCGCCGCGTCCTCAATTGTTCGGGAGTGGAGTTCCTGGTGGCGGAGGAGGACGGACGAGCCGTGGGCTTGATCAGAGGCGTCTACGACGGTTCGCGGGCCATCATCTACATTCTATCAGTCCATCCCCGCTATCAACATCGTGGGATCGGCACCGCCCTGGTACGGGCGATAGCTAGAAAATTTAAGGCCAGAGGGGCCTCCGGTCTGGCCGCCACCGTGCCCGGCAATCTACCTTTCTGGAAAAAGCTCTCATTCCGGCAGACTACCCGCATCATGTTTGCTTACCCTATCGATGACGTTATCCCCAACGGATAGGGATCAGGGATACACAGCTCTGGATAATTGATAGGTGAAGGAAAATCTCCATGACTTGGCGAATCATGCTGGTGGATGACGACTATGACGTGATGGAAATGAACAGGTCCTTTCTGGAAGGCTTGGGGTACACTGTGGTGTGCGCCTACGATGGGGAGGAATGTCTGGACAAACTGGCTAAGGAGAAAATCGATCTGCTCATCCTGGATATCCGGTTGCCTGGGATAGACGGTTTCGAGGTCTGCCGCCGACTCCGCGCTAACCCTGACACCAGCCGTCTGGGGGTCATCATGCTGACCGCCAAGAAAGCGGTGCAGGATAAAGTGACCGGCCTGGAGGTCGGAGCCGACGATTACCTGACCAAACCGTTCGACATGCCCGAATTGCTAGCCAGGGTCAAAGCCCAGTTGCGTCTCAGGGAACTCCAGGAAAAGTTAATCGAAATGGAAAAGGTAGCCACCATCGGTCAGATGGCTATCACCCTGAGCCACGAGATCAACAACCCCCTGACCAGCATCATCTGGCACACTCGACTGTTGCAAGAGGAGTTCGATAACAACCAGAACGTTCCAGACAGCAGCCTGGTTTCCCTGGAAACCATCATCCAGGATGCCCATCGCATCGAAGAGGCCCTGACCCGACTGCGCCAGATTAGCAAACCAGTGGTGACCGATTACACCTCAGACGCCAAGATGATCGACCTGCGTCAATCCCTGACCAACGAGGAATGAACTCCTCATTATGTAAGCTGCTCCACTTACCTGCCTATGATACCAAAAGAAGAAGTTAAAATCCTGATCGTAGATGATGATGAGGGGTTGCTTAAGCTGGTGAGCTTAACCCTCCATGACGAGGGTTATCAGGTATGCACCGCTCTTAACGGCCACGAGGCCCTTCAAGTCGTTCTAGAGGAGAAGATCGATCTCGTCATTCTCGACGTCATGATGCCCGGCATAGACGGCTGGGAAACCTGTTACCGCATCCGACAGGTATCTGACGTCCCGATCATCATACTGACCGCCAAAGATGCGTTGTCAGATAGACTCCAGGGGCTATCAACTGGCGCTGACGACTATCTGCCCAAACCTTTCAACATCGAAGAGCTGTCGCTGCGGGTGCAGGCGATACTGAGACGAACCTCTCGGCGTCCCTTCATGGAAAAGTCCCTGCATTACGACGATGGCAGCCTGGTCATCAACATCCCCAACCACGAGATCACGAAGCGAGGGCAGCCGGTAGAGCTTACCTCCCTGGAATTCAAACTGCTGGCTTTTCTGGTCAAAAATACAGGCCGGGTGCTGAACACCCAGGCTATCCTGTCCGAGATATGGGGCGAGGCATACGTCAACGAAACCCATTACGTGAAAGTTCACATCCGTCGCCTGCGGCGGAAGATCGAAGACATTCCCGAAGAACCACGCCACATTATCACGGTGCGGGGAGTGGGCTATCGTTTCCAGTGATAATCAAACCGCCACCCGTCTGGGACTGCCGGTCAACAGTCCTTCCCGGCCCGCGAATCGGTCGCCGATGACAATCCCGCCGGGCTTGATCTCGAAGCGTCTGATCTCCCGATCATGGGCGCTCCCCCGCATTTTTAAGATCAAAATGGCCCGCTGCATGGTGCTCTCGATCTCCACATAGCGCATTATTATAACGTTATCGACCATGAAAGACAGCGCCCCCCTCTCCCCGAAGGCGAAACTACTGGGCCTATCCTCGCTGGTCAAAACGGTAGTCACCCCCTCCCGTTTCAGGCCGTTCACCACATGATTGTGTATCTCCCGCAGTTCATTCGGATCGCTGGTCAGGCGGGTAAAATGGGTGATGCTATCCAGAACCACCCTTTTCACCCCCCACTCCTGAATGGTCTGATTGAGAGAACTGGAAGGCGATTGTAAGCCGGACAGAAAGACCATGGGGGAGGTGAAGATGATGCGCAACCTGTCCTCGGCCTCCAGTTTTTTCAGGTCCCAACCCAAAGAAAGGGCATCGCGGTGCAGGAAATGCGGAAATTCCTCAAAAGTGACTAACAGCCCCGGCTCATCCTGCTGGACGATGCCGGTATAAAGAAACTGGATGCCCAGCGTGGTCTTGCCCGTGCCCGATGCCCCTCTCACCAGCGTGGCCGAACCCTGGAGCAGACCTCCACTAAGCATCTGATCGAAACCCGTGATCCCTGTTTCTACTCTTCTTCTCTCCATATCTACACCTGAAAATTATGATCTGGCATCCAGGGCCTCGGCG
Organism: Anaerolineae bacterium; assembly: GCA_034417895.1. Lineage (GTDB taxonomy): Bacteria > Chloroflexota > Anaerolineae > CAZYHC01 > CAZYHC01 > DAOULT01. The sequence goes on from DAOULT010000110.1 coordinate 2,700, forward strand.
ATAACCCTGCTTTCAGCCAGGATGTTGTGGTCAAGGTCAAAGACCGCCACCCCTTGCAGATCAGCTTCGATGGCCCTGGGAGTAGCCGACAGGAAACCGAGAAACTGGAAGCCTGGCAGGTTCTCGATGATGAATTGACGGTGGGCCTCAGTCTGTATTTTATTGCCCACCACGTAGAGGCGCTCCAGGCCCAGGTCTCCGGCCAGAGTGCGGATGGCGCGTGCCGTCTGGAGGCTGCGCTGTCCCGGCTCGACGACGATCACCAGGGCGTCCACCGAATCCGCCGTGCCCCGCCCCAGATGCTCGATGCCGGCCTCCATGTCCATGATGACCACCTCGGAACGTTGCACCAAAAGGTGACGCACCAGACTCTTGAGCAGGACGCTTTCGGGACAGACACACCCCCCCCCACCTCTCTGCACCGTACCCATCACCAAAAGCTTGATGCCCCGATGAGTGGCGCAGAAACGATCGGGCAGGTCATCAACGCGGGGATTCATTTTGAAGAACGCGCCGTACCCGCCCGGCTGAGCGCCGGTTCGCTCGGCGATCAGGTCCTCCATTTCGGCGATAGGCGTAATCTGGGCCACCAGGTGCGCCGGAAAACCCAGGGCCGAGGCCAGGTTAGGGGAAGGATCGGCATCGATAGCCAATACAGTCTGGCCTCGCTCGGCGTAGATGTGGCCCAGGAGGGCGGCCAGGGTCGTTTTGCCTACCCCTCCCTTGCCAGAGATCGCGATCTTGGGCATACAATCCCTCCACTGACCGCAGACCCTTTGGGTTTTAGAAACCCGAAGGGTCGGCGGTCATATCTGCTTCCAACAGCGAACCGTTCGTTGGGCCAGTCACCTGAAGTTTAGTACAGATACATAAGATAGTCCAGTTCAGCGTATTCCACCGCCGCATCATCGTTCAGATCGGTAGCCACCGCCACCTCCTGACCGTGCGGAACGTCCAGCACAAGCACCTCGATAGGCTCGATCTGGTGGGACACAGTGGCCGAATGGACGGCCAGCAGGTCATCCACCTCGGCGGCCCGAACCTGAGACTTGAACTTGACCAGCACCCGCCCCGGCACATGAGCGATGGCGGGGTCGATCACCGCCTTCGGAGCCAGGGGCGGCGCTTCAGCCGGAGCTACGGCGGCCATAGACCTGGACTGGATGGCCGCTTCGAAGGCGTCGATCATACCCCAACCATAAAACTGATCCCAACCCGGGCCGTCCATGTCCCGGGCCGTCGAGATGATCAGTTGCTCCACCTGCTCGACGCTCAGGGTCGGATTACCCCCCCAGATCAGAGCCGCCAGCCCGGCCACGTGAGGACAGGCCATCGAGGTGCCCTGGAGATAGTCGTAATAACGATTAAACCCTTCTGCTTCCATCTCAAAGGGGTAGCTGGGCAAAGTGCTGTAGATACCCCCAGGGTCGTGCAGATCGCTCATCTCCCCCCCCGGCGCAGCCACGTCGATGTAAGAGCCGTAGTTGGAATAGCTAGCTATTCCGCGGTCGATGTTGGTGGCCGAGACGCCTATCACCCCAGGGAAAGCAGCCGGATAGGTGGCCTCATCGGAAGCGTCGTTGCCTGCGGCGGCGACGACGAGGGCTTTTTTGGTATAGCGGGCGTAGTAGATGGCCTCCCCCAGGGAAGCAGAATACCCATAGCCGCCCAGACTGAGATTGATGATCCTGGCGTCCCAGCCGGGTTCGACGGCCTGCCCCACGGCTGCGGCCACCACCGACATGGGGAATTCTGCGCAGTTGTCGCCGGTGACTTTCATGGGCATGATGCGCGGTTCCCAGTAAACGCCCACTACTCCCTCTTGGTTATTGGCTATGGCCGCCCCGATCGTGCCGGCCACGTGGCTGCCGTGCCCACACTTGTCCAGGGGGTTCGAGTCCCAATCGTGGAAATCGTAGCCGGTGACGAAGTGGCCCAGGTCGGGATGGGTGCCAAAGTAGTCCACCCCACTATCCACCACGGCTACGACCACCGGATGATCCGCCCCAAATGCCCAGGCGCAGTCGGCGTTGATGTGCTCCATATCCCACTGTTTGGGGTAATCAGGGTCGTTAGGCGTTATACCGGCGCAGCGGAAGCTCTTGGTGATGAAAGGCAGATAATAGACCTGGTGCTCGATCTCATCCTCGCCCCGGGTGTAGAAAAGAGAAACGTCATATACGATGGGAGTATTGCCACTTTCCACCGTCCAGAGGTTGATCCTGTACTGGATGTAGCGCCCCTGGGGCCATATCTGGCCGCTGGCGTCCTCGATGTACTGCCCTGGCGCGTCGTAGCCTTGCAGCGGGATGTACGGTTTGGGGTTGGGCACGTCCTTATTGGGGTGAGCCAGGCGCTCAGGGACCCACCTGGAGCTGAGCAGGCCGGTAATGGTGTTAGCCACCCTGCTCTGCATGGAGACGTAGGTGCCCTCCGGGGTCTCGGCGTCCCACCACACCGAGTACCAGATAGCTTCCTCCGACCCGCTGTCGTGGGCCGAGGACACGTAGCTGCCTGCCCCATACAAATCATCCTTCCAGGGGTTGTCGGGGCGTTGGGGATAGTAATTGTAATCGAAGTTAAGCCAGTTGGTGAAGAAGGTCAGGTTAGAGCGCGTGGTGAAAACGTCGCGATACAAACCGGGCCGGTCGTTGCGCTGGTCGTCCCACACCACGTAGACGTAGCCATCGAGGACGCGATCGGCGGAGTGCTCCAGGTCAGCGCTCACCGAGGGCTGCCACTGCTTGGCCGAGGGAGGGCCGGCCTCGGAGTAGTCGGGGAAATACGTGGGATCGTAAGCGTGTAACTTGGCGCTATCGTTGACCACGTGGTTATTCTGAGTCAGGTACTCTCCCATGGGGCTTTCCTGGCTGAGCGGGCTGTCGTCGAATTGCATGTAGATATCGTAGTTTCGGTTGTCGTAATTGCGTCCGTCGGCCCACACGATGTAGATGTCGGTCTCGACTTCAAGGTCTGGGGGAGGCGATTTCTCGTAGGACCTGGCATCTATATCAGGATGTCCCTGCCAGGGCGGCTCGGTCTGCCAGGTGCGGACGTCGTTCACGTTGGCTTTATAGTTTCCTACTGAGCCGTCCAGCCCTCTAAACTCGTCCCTCAGCACCAGGTCGTAAGGCGTGATATCCCGCGGTTCGAGAGAGGTCCAGCAGTAATAAATGTCGGGATCGTTGTCTGTGTCCGCGTTCGTGCTGTTGCGGTAGTCCTGCCAGACCAGATGAAAGGAGGTGATCGGCACCTCTATCGGCTCAGCCACCGCCACCACCCCCACAGGGACGTTGGGACAAACGGAAGCGGGCACCTTAAAAGCGATAGACTTCATCATCTGGCTCACGTCCACCGCCGGTTCGGCCTGGATGACCCCCGCTGGATCGTCATTGACCCGGATATCTGTGCCGAAGGGGGTCAGGATAGGGTCGGCGATGTTGAAGTAGACGTCCGGGTCGTCAGCGCCATTGCGGTAATCCTGCCAGGTGCAGGCCACCGAGGTCGCTTCTGTAATTTTAATGGTCACTATAATCTCGTTGGTGTCCTCATCGTAGGTCTCACAGAGCGGGATAACCTGGTCCACGACCCACACTTTCTCCGCATTTATGGAGGGCACAACCTGCTGAGAAGTGCCCGGCGCGTCGCTGATCATGGTATCGGTGTCCCACAGGAGGACGCCGCCCACCACCTGCCCCCTGGCGGCGAAGACATCGTAGTTACCGTTGCGCTTGTCCTGCCAGCTCAGGTAGAAAATGCCATCCTTGTCGGCCCCAATGTCCGGGCGCTCCTGATCAAAGCTCTGTTTGGTGGAATCGGCCAGCAAGAAGCGCTGGTTGCCGCCCCTGGGCTTCAATTGCCCACCCTCGAAATGGTACTGCTGGAAGTAGATATCGTAGTCGCCGTGGCGGTTATCCTGCCAGACCACCACCACCTCACCCTGGGAGTTGACGGCCACCGAGGGGTATTCCTGATACCAGTTGGGCCAGTACGAACCAGCATCATCGTTGACCCGGATATCAGACACCTGCCAGGTGGTGGTGATGTCGGTGGACCAGTTCAGGTACACATCGGGATCCTGGCAGTCCCCGCCGCGCCAGTCTTCCCACACGACCACCAGGTTGTCGGTGGTGCTGATGCCGTCGCTGGCGATAATGGGCGCTTTCTGATCGCAGGCGGTTTCCTGGTTGACAAGCTTGTCGGGAGTCAGAATCTCGTAATCAACCGGGGCGGTAGGAATAGTTGTTCTATCTATGTCCCAGTAAGGCGGCTCCTCGAAGAGGCCCAGCACCAGGGCGCTGTCGCCTCCCCCGGTGCCGCTGGTCAGGGTGATGCCCAACGTGCCGGAGATGGGCAGTTCTTCCAGGCTGGAGGAGTACTCGCTCATGTAATCGGTGTGATCCCTCTCCACCACTCGATCCGGAGCCACCACGATGATCTCCTCCGGCGGCTGAGAGTGGCCGGGGTAGATGTTGTTGTCCTCGTTGTCCTCGCAGGTGTTGCCGATGCAGGGACAGCCTGGGGTGCCATATTGACACTCCGGCAGGTCAACCCGGGCGTAGACGTTGTAGCTGGCCGGTTGGGTGAAGACCAGAGTGGCGCTCAGCTCCACAGAAGCGTGGGCCGGAAACCAGAACCCCTGGCAGCCAAAGGGCAGGGACATCGGCCTGGAGTAGGCGTAGCCCCAGGGATAGACCGTCCCGTTGAGCGAGGATACGATGCCCCGCAACCCACTGTAAGGGTCGGTATCCACGTAGAGATCGACGAAGAAGTTATTGGTGCTGCTTATAGCCACCGTGCTGTCGTTATCGATGGTGACGAACACGATGACATCCCGGTTGGCGATGGCCGTTTCGGGTTCGATGCGGATATCTTTCACCACCAGATCGGGCAGGGCGGCGGCCCCTACATCTGGCCCAGGAACAGAGGGCGCGCCGGGCGGGAGAGCCGCAGGCGTGGGGGTGGGCCAGGCCGCCCCTCTCAGGGAGGCGGCGGACGACTCCCTGGTCAAAACGACGGACGAAATGACGAACGCCGCCAGAACACCAGACAGAAATATGAAGATGATGAGGAACAGATGTCGGCCTCTCATGCTAATCCCTCCTTACCAGTGAAGGCCACGAATAAAGGCCCCTCCTACAACCACAAAGAGCACGAAGGACACCAAAGCTTCATGCTCCTTGCATACTCTCTTTCCTTACTTCACTATAAGGGGCACGTAGGCGGCCCCCCCTGGCCCGATCGAGCCTCCCAGCACCCCGTCGTCGTAGCGGATGGTCACCTCGCTGATAGCTGTGTGCGTGCTTGGCCCGGCGATGAGGACCTTGTACTGGATGTAGCGATGGCCGTCGGGGCTGCCGATCTCCTGGCCGGGCGCGTCGTGCCAGTCACCGACACCGCCGGGTCCGGCCCAGGCCGTCCAGCCATTGCCTGCCAGGCCGTTCTTAGGTGGGTTGAGATTGTCGCCCACCCGGGTTTGCATGTAGATGGGCGTGCCGTAGCTGGTCACTCCCCACCAGTCCAGGGTGTACCAACTGGGGAAGGCCCCCGGCGAAGCCACCCCCGTATCGAACACGCGGGAGATGTAAACGGCGTTGGGGAAACCTGTTTGCGTGGGTTGAGGCTTAAAAGGAAAATTGCTATACCGACGCCACGATCGGGTAAAGAAAACGTCGCGATTGCGGAAAGATAAAGGCTCAAGGGGCACGTCCCACCGGTCGTCGTCCCAGGCGACGTAGAGTCTTCCCAGCCATAGACCGCCAGAGTTGGCAACGATGGAGGGGCGGCGCTGTCCTACGGCGGCCGGCATGTAATCCCAATAGACCGTCCCGTTGTCTCGCAAGGAATGCACCTTGGCGTTGCTGTTGACGATTTCGTTGGCGCATTTAGGATGTTCCAGAGACGTAGGGTCGGGAGGGATACCGGGGTGGGCCAGGCGGCAGATGTAATTTTCGTAGCGCCAATCGTCGAAACTGCGGGCGTCGGACCAGGCCACATAGGCTCCACCGCTACGCTCTACGGCATCGCAGAACGGACCTATATCTGTTCTCCAGGCTCTGGTGATGGTCACATCTCCCTGCCAGGAAGGCTCGATCCCATAGCTCTCCCGGGCTTCAGGCGGCAGGGCAAAGTCCAGGTAGCGGTCGGTGCCGTTGAGCGGCTCATCCTCTGGCGCCTGAAAATCGATCCAGGTGGCATGACCCAGGTAGTCGATAACCGTGTCCTCCAGCGTGGCCTGGCAATGGCTTTTCCACGTATAGGTCCAATATATGTCCTGGTCGCCGTCATCCCCCAGTTCTTCCCAGGCGATGGTTATGCCGTCAACGATGGTGCCGGCAGTCACATTATCGGTGAGCCACTCCACTTCCATAACCGGGTTGATGCGGTAGGTCGTCCTTGGTTCACCGGGTGGAACGATGGTCACAGGCACAGCTATGCCGAAAGTCTGGCCTCCGTCGGTCGAGTCGGTCAGGTATACCTCAGGGTGTTGGGGATCGCGCCAATCCTCGAAACAGACGTAGACGTAATATTCCCCCGCAGGCACGCCGCATTCGTTATATTGTCCCACTTTCACCGAGGGAGTGCGCTGATCCTGCAAGGTGTAGCGCGGGTCGTCGGTGACGAACACGTCGCTGCCCCAGGCGGTTCTGCTCCAGGTGGCGCCGGCGTCGTCGGAGCGGGAGAAGTAAACGTCGTCGTTGCCGTTGCGCCTGTCAGTCCAGACCACGTAGATTACGCCCGTATCAGGGTTCACCTCGATGTCGGGATCCATCTGGTTGGCGTTCCGTCCGGCGTCGTCGTTGATTCTCTGAGGTGAACTCCAGGTGACACCGCTGTCGTTGGAGCGGGCGAAGTAAATGTCGTAGTCGCCTTCGGGCGTCCCATCGCAATTGATATCGTAAGTGTGCAGGTAGTCGTCCTGCCACACGGCGTAGACGTAGTTGCGATCCGGGTCGTAGGCCAGGGCGGGACTCAATTGATCGTTATCCACGCCTTCCCCCCGATAGTGGATAGGCTGAGGCGGATCGGGGTTCCAACTCTCTCCCTGGTTGGTGGAATAACGGAAGTAAATCGTATTGTGGCACACTCCCCCGCGCAGGCTGTCCTGCCAGGCTATAGCCAGATAATCATCGTTATTAGTCCCACCGCCCCCGACCAGGGCCGGCTTGATCTGCGCCCAGGTGGTGCTGCTGTAGGGCATCGAACCGGTTATCTGGTTCATCTGGTAATCGGGCTGGTAAAGAGCGGCCTCGGTCCAGGTATTCCCAACAGGGTCTTCAAAGAGGCCAGGGGTCATAATGCCCTTGCTATGGGAAGCATCCATGTTGGTAGCCATGCCCATCTGGAAATCTTCGTGACAGTCATCGCGGAACAGGTCGGGGGCGGTGACGGTGATGTATACCGGCCCCTTCAGGTTATTGTTCTCGTTCTTTTCCACCACGTAATTGTCGGTATCGATCTGGGCCCACAGGTTGTAGCCCCAGGTGTCGGTGAAAATGTGCCTGAAATCAAAAGCCACGCTGGTCTCCGGATACATTTCCGAATAGTTGATCCAGTGCACGTAGTTACCGGCCTGCAAGGGCACGGGCGGAGAGGGAGGATTGATGTAGACGTCCAGAGGAAAGGTGCCCGAGCCGGTGATGACGTTCTGGCTGTCGTTTTTGACCGTCACCCGAATGGTGGTATACTCGCCTGCCAATGGCGGGGACGGGTCGGTGCTGATGTCCTCCACGATAAGGTCGGGCAGTTGATCGCGGACGCCTTCAGGCACGACGGGCGGGATCCAGCCGGCCGGCGGAGGTTGGGGGCTGGGAGTGGGTCTTTGCGCTGGCGGAGCGGCCAGCCCTTCGGCCCTGGTCAACCAGGTATCCACCACCGCCACCAGGATTAGAGATAACATCAAGACTGTCAGGATAATAACGGTTTTCTTCATGGTTACACCTTGTCACACCTTTCTGCCGCCTTAAGCGTTCGATGATACTGCCAGCGTGTGCGTAGTTCCCGAACGGACGACCGCAGTCGTC
>DAOULT010000111.1:0-20985 GCA_034417895.1 Anaerolineae bacterium
CAGACCACCGCCGGGTCGGGTGCACTGTCACAACCGTTATGTTAACTGAAGCTCCCAGAACTTCAGTCGCTACCCCCTGCCTGCAATTCGACTTGACAAATTGTTTAGAAGATGCTGAAGGACATTACCTTCATTTCTACGCTCCCTACTTGTCCATAATAATACCATACCTGGCAAAAAAAGTCAAATGAGTTCCCAACAGATTTCGCTGAGGGACAGCGGTTTGACAACTGCTTCCCTCAAAGCTATAATCAGGGAGAATTTTCCCATAGCAAAGAAGAAGAGGAGAGCATAGGACATGACCTACGACCGAGACTGGGCCAGGGTAGACCCCGACAGCGTGCCAGACATGGTGGTCAGCCCGCCGGGGCCTGAATCGCAAAAACTTCACCACAGGGCCAGCCAGTACATGAAAGGCTATTCTTCGCAGGTGCGGCTTTTTCCGGTGGCCTTCGAGTCGGGCCACGGCGTGACCCTGAAAGACGTGGACGGCAACACTTACATCGACTTCTCGTCCGGCATCTACGTCACCAACCTGGGGCACTGCCATCCGAAAGTGGTGGAGGCCGTGCAGAAATACGCCGGGCGTCTGATGAATTGCCACGACTTCACCACCCCGATCAAGACCGAAGCCCTGGAAAGGATAGCGGCTGTCACCCCCGGCAACCTCAGCGGCATCCAACTCTACTGCGCCGGCACCGAGGCGGTGGAGGCCGCCCTGCGCACGGCTCGCGCTTATACCGGCAAATTCGAGTTCTTCTCTTTTTTCAGGGACTTTCACGGCAAAACGATGGGAGCGGTCAGCCTGGCCGTCATGGATAGCAGGGTCAGCGGCCCACGCGCTCCGGGCTATCACCTGGTTCCCTCCGGGCATTGTTACCACTGCCAGTTCAAGCTGGAGTACCCCGCCTGCGATCTGCACTGCGTGGATTACCTTGAGGAGGCCATAATGCAGGAGGGCGGCGGCCAGGTGGCGGGCATCGTCCTGGAGCCGATCCAGGGCTGGAACGGGTCCATCGTCTACCCGGACGAGTTTTTGCCCCGCCTGCGGGAGTTGTGCGACCGCCTGGGCATCCTGCTCATCGTCGATGAGGTGCTGACCGGGTGTGGTCGCACGGGCAAGATGTTTTGCGTGGAGCATTACGACGTGGTACCCGACATCATGATCCTGGGCAAAGGGCTGGCTAACGGCTTCCCGGTGACGGCCATCGCCATCCGGGAGGACATGGCTCCCATCCTGGAGAAGATCAGCGCTTCCACCAGTTACGGGGGCAATCCTATGGCCTGCGCCGCTATTGCCGCCAGCCTGGAGGTCACGGAGGAGGAGGATATCCCGGCCCAATCCGCCGCCCTGGGCCAGTTCTGCCTGGGCATCCTGAAGAGGATGCAGGAGGAGCACCCCATTATCGGCCAGGTACGGGGCAAGGGGGCCCTGATGGGCATAGAGCTGGTCAGGGATAGACAGACCCGCGAGCCTTTCGTCGAAGCCGGGCAAAAAGTCTACCAGAAAGCTTTTCGGAAAGGGCTGGCCTGGGTGCCCGCCAGACACAATCTGCGGCTTTCGCCTCCTTTGATCATGCCCCACGAGATAGCGGCCAAAGCTTTGGGCCTCATCGAGGAAGCCATCGCCGAAACGGAAGAGGAGCTGGGTATAAGATAATGACCATTCACCCCCCGCCACTTAACCCCTACGAGCTATCTGAAAAAACTAAGGTGGACATGCTCCGCAAGCTGGCCCTTTATTGGGACGGGCAATGGTTCCTGAAGACAGTGGACGAGTTTGGGCTGGAGGCCGCCATCGAGATGAACGCCAGGGTGCGCACCGCTTTCGGGCGGATCGAGATGCGCACTCTGCTGAAGGCGGTCAAGAAAAAACGCGCCGACGATCTGACGGACGCCATGCACCTGATCGAGACCTACAGCCAGGTGCTCATGGGCCGCAGGCTGAGGGCCGAGTTCTTGACGCCGACCCCGGAGCGGGCTGAGGTGCTCATCTCCCGCTGCGCCGCCTACGAGGGGGCCAAGTTGGCCGGCCTGGAACGTGTAGATCAGGCTTGCGTGGCCTGCGAAACGCTGTGGAGCGCCTGGTTAGAGACGCTGCTGCCCGACGTGCCCCTGGAAGTGCAATACCCTATGCGCCAGGGTAAGGGCGATCCCCATTGCCGCTTCATCATAACGGGGCCTTGCTAAACGATTGGCGGTCTGATATAATAAAGGCGGAGCGCTTAATCATCGTGACTGGCCGGGGCGTTCTTGCTATCGGGAAGTCAATGTGTATGGAGATGGATGCGTAGTGAAATGAGATGTCCCAACTGTGACGCGGAAGTTACAACAGACGAAATATTCTGTGGAGAGTGCGGGGTGCGGCTGATCCCACAGAATCAACCAGAGAACATGCGCCTGGCTCGGACCATGATAGCCGAGGCGCCTCACCTGATCGTCATTGCCGGTGCCGGCCGGGGAGAAACGTTCACCCTCAAAGGGCGCACCACCATTGGACGGGATACGGATAATGAAATCATGCTCCGTGACCTGAAAGTCTCCCGCCATCACACCATCATCGAGACCAGTCAGCAGGGTTGGATCATTACCGATCAGAACAGCGCTAATGGCACCTACCTCAACGACGTCAGGCTCGGCCCCCCTCAGCTTTTGAGACACGGGGATGAGATCGCCATGGGTGAGGTCAGGATGATTTTCTCCCACCCTACGGCTGTCGCTCCGCCCTCCCCCCCTCCGCAAGCTCTGGTGTCGCCCGCCCCTCCCGCCGCCAGGAAAGCCTCACCTCTCTGGCTGTGGATTTTGGTGACTTTGGTAGTCACAGGGCTGGGAGCGGCTCTGGGTCTGGGGGGGTGGTGGATTCTCAGAAACAGGCCAGACTCACCCCCGCCGGCGATGACCCCTCTCCACCTGGGCGAACCCACCCCCACCCCCAAAGCAACCACGACGGCCTTACCGCTCGAGACAGATACCGACACAGCCTGGAGAGTGTCCATTCAGCACCCGCCCTTCTGGTTTTTCCAGGAGAAAGAGGACAGGGTAATTTTTGCGGGTGCGGTCGCTCCTCTTCCCGGCGTTCATCGAAGTCCGGGGAGGAGATGAAGGAGTAGAGAAAGGAGAGAAGCGCCATTGCCCTCCCCGCTGAAGTGGGAGTCCCCTGGCGCAAATTCTATGGCTAGGAACAAACCTCCATCCAAGAAATCGCGAGCCAAACCAAAGCCTGCCCGTCGTTCACGGCGCGAACAACGTTCCCCACCCCCATCTCAACGCCGTGAAGAGAAAAAATCGCTCCCTATCAAGCCCCGAGAATATCGTTACCCCTCCACCCGTCGGGCTTTTTATTGGTTCATGGTCTTTCTGACGGCTGGCTCGGTAGTTTTTTTCTACATTTGGGTAGGGCGAGAGACCGCGCACCTGGTGAGACAACAGCCCTTGTATGATCCTTTAGGGGCGGCCTTCATCTTGCTCATTGGGGTCGCTCTGACGCCTCTGTTTCTTTACCTGACCTGGTGGCTGTTGGGCAACATCACTTCAGCCATCGTCGTCGAGGAAGCCGGTTTGGAATATCGTCGGCTGGGCCGGCAGATGAGCGCTCCCTGGTCGGAGATAGAAGGGTACAGGGAAGCCCTGGCCCGCTCCCCATACGGAGCTAACCGCGTAACTACCATTTGGATAGAAGAGCATTCCTTCTCTTTCCACGACGATCTGAGTGGGTACGATCACCTGTTGAGCATCGTTCGAAAGCGGGTTAATCTCAAGGAAGTGCCTCTACAATCGCCTCTGGGTGAAGGGCGTGTGGGCCGTTACCTGTGGTTGATCGGACGCGCCACCCTGGCTATACTGGGGGTGGTGGTCATCATGCTCGGTATCCTGGGAGCGGTTAGTTGCGCCCTGGATGGGAACCTCCTGGGCATTGCGGCCTGGCTAACCCTGTTTCTGTTGGGTTTCGGCCTGGTGGCCTGGGTGCCGGAGGAATTTAACAGACCCTTACGGGCCATGGCCGGGCGTCTGGGCGAACTGGGGGTGCTGGGCGGAGGACTTTTGCTTTTCTCTTTGGTATGGCTCTATCCTACGGTCAGCGGCTTGCAGCAAGAGAACAGAAGACAGGTAGCCACTGGGCTGCTGCTATTGGGGGCCTGTTTCCTGCCTGGGGCCGGTTTATCCCTGGTGGCTTGGTGGCGGGGACGAGGAAGCGCCAGCAAGGGTAAGAAGTTAGAGTAACGTGGCTGAGGGGGAGGAAACAAAAATGCGACTCGCTTTGATGGCATTTATCCTGGTCATTGCGGCTCTGGCGTTGGACGGGTGCCTGCCTGGTCTGTCACTGTGGCCGCCCACCAGCACTCCTACGCCGACAAATACATCCACCCCCACTCCGACAGATACGCCTACGAACACGCCGACCCCCACCCCGACGCCCACCCCCACTCCACCACCCACCTTCCTGGACATGCGGCCTGAGCTTTCCCCGCCGGCCAAAGCCTACCCGCAGTGGGCGCACCGGGCGCGCATCGCCGGTTTTTACTTCGACCCCGAGGACGAAGAGCAAAATATCGACGCCGAGCTGGACAGGCTGGCTGCCCAGAAGGTGAACGTGGTGCTGGCCGACTGTCCGCTGGGTTCGGAGTATGACGCCTGGGTCGATGAGGGGAAATTTCAACAAAGCCTGGCCGTGATGAAAGAAGCCGTCACCAAAGCCCATGCGCGGGGCATCAAAGTGACCCTGTACTTGACCGGCCTGGAGTGGATTTCGCTCATGGCCGAACGGGGGGGGCGTGACCCCTTCGCCGAGCACCCCGATTGGGTGCAAATCTCCATCGAGGGAGAACCCATAGCCTACAGCGACATCCGCTCGGAAGAAGAGCACTGGCTGGAAGAGGGCATGATCGATGTCTGGGCGGCCCCTTCTTCGCCCTCTTTCCGCAAGTTCTACCTGAGCAAGATACCCGACATCGTAGCCACCGGCATAGATGGCCTGTGGATAGATACCACTTACCTGGTGGACGGCATAGGCCAGCACAGTGGGCTATGGCCTTCTTTCGACCCTTTCAGCGCCGAGGATTTTCGGCAGGCCACCGGCCTGGACATGCCCGCAGAGGTGGACTGGGAGAGCCAGGTCTGGCAACGGTGGATCGTCTGGCGGCACGATAATCTAAGGGACTTCCTGGTGGCTATCAAAGAGGCCGGACGGGAGGTGAACCCCGACCTGGTCTTCTTTGAAGAGAACTGGAGCACCGACCTCCCGGCCAGCACCGGACACGGCAACGACCCCACGGCCTATACCGCCCTCCCCGATGTGTCTACCGGCCACGAAGTGGGTACCATCGGCGACCGCGTCGATCGGGGGCAGACGTGCATGCAGGATGCCACCCTGGAGGAATGGCTGTCCTATGCCACCATGATTAAATTTACTCGCGGCGCAGACAGGGACAAGCCTTCCTGGATCCTGACCTATGGCTACAAACCGCCCGACGCCGGGCGCCTGGCAGGAGTCCTGGTCGCCAACGCCACCAACTATTACGAAACCCGGGGACCAGTTATGGACGGGACAGTGGGGGCCGATTACAGGCGACGCATTTTCTCCTGGATAGAGGCCAACCAGGACATGATCTACGACACCACCTCGCTGGCCCAGGTCGGTGTGCTCTACTCCGCCCGCAGCCGCGACCTGCTGGACCAGGCTTCGGGCGACCCCTACCAGCCGGACGATTTCGGGGTCTTCGCCCAGTACCGGGCCGCAGCCCAGGCCCTTTTTAAGGCCCACGTCCTCTTCGACATTCTGGTCGATACCGAACTCTCGCTGGAGCACATCCGGCCCTACAAATGGCTGATCCTGCCCAACGTGGCCTGCATCAGCGACGACTTGGTGGACGTGCTGACCAGGTACGTGGCCCAGGGAGGGAACATCGTGCCCATAGATCAGGCGGGAGCCTACGACGAGTGGGGGCGCGCCAGGGAGGAATGGGCTTTTGAGGAGGTCCCGTCCGTCTACATCGAGACCTTGCTGGAAGAAGAAGGGACGGAACAGTTGATCGAAACCCTGACCGACCCGCAAGCGCACCTGGCCCTTTTCCAGCCCGACGCCCCGCCGGAAGTCATGCTGGAGTTGCAGGGCAGGGGGGATACCCTGGCCCTGTTCACGATCAACCTGAGACATGAACCCTTCGAGGATTTGGAGATAGGGATCAGGTTGCCAGAGGGTCGCTCCGTCAGCGCCGTGGGGTGGAGTTCGCCTGATGGAGACAGCGATTTCGTGAAATACGCTATAGAGGGCGATTACCTGATCCTGACCGTGCCTCATCTCTCGATCATGGGGCTGGCTGAGATACAGTTGAGACCCTGATTGGCAGGAGAATAAAATTACGGAGGTTCAATAGGGCTTGACTTCTCAAAGCAACGAGGTTATAATGAAAATACCGAAGCCTTTTCAATAGTCTTAGGTGAGGAGAAAAACAAATGCAAAAAGACACACTTACTCTGGCATTGGAAGGTGACGTTGGCCTTAACGAATTCAGTGAAGCCGTGCGGCAGTTTACCGCACTGGTTCATGCCCTGTCGCAAGAAATAGGTGACGAGTCCCCCATCGAATGGATAATTCAAGAGCTATATTCCAGTAGTGCCGTCGCCACTGTACAAGGCATTTGCGAGACAGAGGGCGTTGTAGATAGAGTCGTTGACGCCTATGCCACTGTGGGCAATGCCCTTGCCAGTGGGCAAGACATTCCATTCTCCTATGGTGTGGCAAGGGCGGCCACAAGCTTAACTGGTGTGCTCGATGGAGGTATTACCTCCATTCGGTTTGAGACTGCGGATAGTGATGTGATAATAACCGGGAAGCCCTCTGCAGGTTACAAGTCTCGTCCTATGAAATACGCATTTGGCACGGTGAAAGGCACTGTCCAAACGCTAATGATGCGTAAAAGCCTGAAATTCATGCTTTATGATCACCTCTTCGACAAAGCGATTTCTTGCTACTTGAAGGAAGGCCAGGAAGAAGAAATGCGAAATGCGTGGGGGAAGCGTGCTGCTGTCTTTGGAAGGGTGGGCAGAGAGCCGGAATATGGACGCCCCGTAGTTGTTCGAGATGTGAACAATATTCGGATTATCAGGGACGTGGAGCCTGGCAGCTACAAACGTGCCAAAGGCGCGATACCCTGGAAAGAGGGTGACGAACCGGCAGAAATCATCATCAGGAGATTGCGGGATGCCCAATGAACCACGCATACTCTATTGGGATAGTAACGTATTCCTGGACTATGTAAACGCAAATCCCCGCAATGTTCATACCATAGAGCCTCTGCTCGAAGAGGTTCAAAGGAGCGACAACGATATCATAGTAACATCCGTCATCGCGAAAGTCGAAGTTGCGTTCGCTGCATATGAAAAGAATCAAAAGGTTCTGGATCCAGACGTGGAAGCTCGCATTGACGCTATGTGGGAAGACTCTTCGGTGATAGAACTTATTGAATTCAGTGATGAAATCGCGCTCATGGCAAGGTCTCTGATGCGCGAGACTATTCAAAGAGGATGGGGAAGGTTAACAACCAATGATGCAATTCACCTTGCATCAGCACAGTGGATGCAGAGTGTTACTGAGTTTCATACCTACGAGAGGTGCCTTGATAAGTACGGCCCATTGATAGGATGCGAGATCTGTGAGCCATATGTTTTGCAGCCAAAATTGATTGGCTAAGAAGTAGAAGAGGAGAATAATTCTAATGCGTACACCAATCATTGCCGGTAACTGGAAGATGAACAAGACCGTTGGGGAGGCGGTGGCCCTGGTGCGGGACATGCGTTCGGGGCTGAACCAGGTGACGAGCGTGGACCGGGTATTGTGTCCGCCCTTTTTGGCCCTGCCTGCCGTGGCCGAATTGCTGAAACCCACCTCGATTGGGCTGGGGGCCCAGAATATGTACTGGGAAGAAAAAGGGGCCTATACCGGCGAGGTTTCGCCCCTGATGCTCAAAGGGTTGTGTCAATACGTCATCCTGGGCCACTCCGAGCGGCGGGGTTACTTCGGCGAGACGGACGAGAACGTCAACCGCAAGGTCAAGGCCGCCCTGGCTCACGATCTCATCCCCATAATCTGCGTGGGCGAAAACCTGGAGCAGAACGAGGCCGGGCAGACAGACGCCGTGGTCGGCTCTCAGGTGCGGGGCTGTCTGGCCGGACTGACGGCCCAGGAGGTGCAGGGTTTGATCATCGCCTACGAGCCTATCTGGGCCATCGGCACAGGCAAGCCCGCCACCGGGGCCGGAGCTAACGCCGTCATCGGTCTGACCATCCGCGGCGCGGTCGCCGAACTTTACGACCAGGCCACTGCTCAGGCGGTGCGCATCCAGTATGGGGGCAGCGTCAACGCCGCCAACGCCACCGAATTCATGAGCCAGCCCGACATCGATGGGGCTTTGGTGGGCGGGGCCAGCCTCAAAGCCGACCAGTTTGTGGAGATTGTGCGTCTATCGGCTAAGGCCAAAGGGCTATAGTTAGGTGGTTAGGTAGCTGGGGTGTGATGTTTGGGGAGTGGAGCCCGCTGGTGTGGCTGGTCGTTGCTTTATTGCTCCTGCTCTGGATGCACGGCTGGATTAACCGGCACGTCCAGGGATTGGGGTTGCTCATTTCCGGGAGCGACGAGGTGGCCCTCATTCTGTATTTTTTGCTCTTTCTGCCGGGCATCGTCGTGCACGAAGTGAGCCACTGGCTGGCGGCCAAACTGCTGGGAGTCAGGACGGGCCGCATTGCAATCCAGCCCATCCAAAAGTCGCGGGGGCAGATGCGTCTTGGTTCGGTCCAGGTGGCCCGCGTCGATCCCCTGCGCAGCAGCCTGATCGGTCTGGCTCCTTTGTTGGGTGGCAGCCTGCTCATCTACCTGATCGGCGAGCTTGTCTTTGGCTTCAGAAATCTGGATAGGGTGCTGACCAGCGGAGATTGGGAACGCTTCTGGCACAATCTATGGGGTTATTTCCACGTGCCCGATTTCTGGTTGTGGCTGTATCTCATCTTCGTCATCGCCAATGCCATGCTCCCTAGCGAAACCGACCGTCAACCCTGGCGGTCGGTCCTCATTTTTCTGGGCCTGGTAGCCGTCCTCTTCTATCTATTCGGCTGGGTCCCCCAGGTGCCCGCCGAGTGGACGGAAGCCTTTCTGACCTTCATCAGCTATCTGGCCCACGCTTTTGGCCTGACGGTAGTGGTCGATCTGGTCTTTATAGTCGTCATCTTCCTGTCGGAAAGTCTGCTCTCGGCCCTGAAAAGGACGCGGGTGGAGTATTAGTCCGGGGCGCGGCGGGTCATCGCCGTCAGGAGCAGGATGGTGACCAGGCCCAAAGCCAGCAAAGCGAATAATTTGTAGAGCCGCGAGGAGATGACCAGGGCCAGCACCCCAAAAATGGCGCAGAAGAGATAAAAGAGCAGCACAATCTGGCGGGGAGAAAGGCCCATATCCAGCAGACGATAGTGAAGATGGCCCCGGTCGGCCTTCATCGAGGAGCGGCCCTGTCGGAGACGGTTGAATATCTGCCAGGCCACGTCCATGATGGGAATGCCCATCACCAACAGGATAGTAGCCATTTTTGCGCCGGCCACGATGGATAAAGTCCCTACCGCGAAGCCCAGAAAAAACGCCCCTGAACTGCCCATGAACACTCTGGCGGGATAAAAGTTGTAGGGCAGAAAGCCCAGGGCGCAGCCCAGCAGGGCCAGGGGCAGGGGCACCACGCTATATTGCCCTTCCCGGTACATGTGATAGGCCAGGATAGCGGACACGATGGCCGTAATGCCGGCGGCCAGGCCGTCTAACCCGTCCAGCCAGTTGACGGTGTTGATCATGCCCACGATCCAGAACAGGGTGAAGGCCACGGTAAAGGGCCAGGGGAACGTCGTCAGACGGTCGGTGAAAGGGTTCATGACCCGCTCGATGAAGACCAGGAAAACGATGGCGATCAAGGCCGCCACCACCTGGCCGATGAATTGGGGGACAGCCCCCAGCGCCCGCCTGTCGTCGCAGAGGCCGAACAGGAAAATGAAGGTCGAGCCTAAAAGCACCCCACTCAAACGGGTCAGTTCGTTGGGGTCCTGGCGGGGTGGCAGCCATTCCTGGGGCAGCGCCAGGGTCAATATCAGGGCTGCCACGAAAGGCAGGTACAGGGCCAGCCCTCCCAGCCGAGGTACGGCCCCCTGGTGCTTCCTTCTGCCGCCCGGCACGTCCACCAGGCCGTAATGCCGCCCCAACCAGCCGGCCAGCGGCGTGAGCACGAAAGCCAGCCCAAAGGCTACAACGACGATCAGCAGGAAAGACGCCACCTCGCTATTCACCTCCCGCCATCACTGTCAACTCTGACCCCACCCTCGCCTCCTTTCTTTCAACTATACAGCCGATTACGGTTTTAGTCAAGCGGGATGCGAACACTGGTCTCTGAAAGCGCCACGCACACTTTGATGCCCTCTTGCCACAATTGGGAAGGAATGATATAATTATGAATTGGTTCTACTGGATTATGCTTCATTGGCACGAGAATGCCCCCCGGCGCGGAGCATTTTAGCCCATCGTATCAAGGACTTCGGCCAAATACATTTTGATTATCATTGAACACCCTGTATAGCTCAATCATTTGGAGAAAGGGAGGCCAAGATGCCAACCGGAAAAGAGGCTGAGGAGGAATATGAGGAAGGCCGGGAGCGCGCCGATGTTCTGAAACAGGAGGCGCAACGCCAATGTCTGGTCTTTATCAACCGCGTCTCCGTCGCCCTCAATTCCGCCCGTGACCTGAAAAGTATCTTGCAGATTGTAACCGAAGAGTTGGGCAGGGTCATAGGTGTGACTCAATGCGTGGTGGCGGTCTTTGACGAGCGGCAGGAAAACCTGACCGTCATCGCCGAGCATCTGCCCCCCGGCACCATTCCGGTTCTGGGGATGAAGATACCCGTGGAGAACAAGGCTCTCGCCGAGCGTATCCTGAGCATCGGAGAACCTCTAGCCATTACCGACCTGGAGCACGACCCTCTCCTGGCCGGCATGAGAGAAGCCCTCATCCGGCGCGGGACGCGCTCCCTGCTTCTTGTGCCTCTGAGGGTCAGAGAAGAGGCTATGAGCTTCGTCGCTCTGGAAACCGCCGTCACACCCCGCCCCTTCACCGTCAAAGACATTGAGCTGGCTCGCACGGTAGCCAACCTCATGGCCGGGGCTTTGGAGCGGGTCCCTCTGTACGAAGAGAGCCGCCGCCGCCTGGAAGAGCTGATGCTTCTCAGCGAAATCAGTCATCTTGTCACTTCCACCCTGGATTACAAAGAGGTTCTGGCCCGCATCATGCAAGGGGTCTATCGCGTCCTGGGTCTGGAATCCTGTTCGCTGTTGTTGATGGATGAAGAGAGCGACGCTTTGATCTTCCGGGCTTCGGTCGGCGATAGCGAAGAAGCGCGCAGAGCCATAGGGTTGAAAGTGCCGGTCGAAGAGAGCATCGCCGGGCGGGCGTTGCAAGAGGAGCGGATCATACTGGTGTCTGACGTCCGCCAGGAGACTTACTTTTACCGGGGCATCGACGACGCAACGGACTTCACTACCCGCTCTGTGCTAGGCGTGCCCCTGTTGACCAAAGAGGGAGCCATTGGCGTGATCGAAGCCGTGAACAAGCCGGACGGGTTCAGCGCAGGAGACATCAGATTGGTGGAATCTGTGGCTGCCTCAGCGACGGTGGCTATCCAGAACGCCCGCCTGCACGAAGATTTGCGTATCCAATTGGAAGAATTGAAGCGCACCCAGGCGCAGCTCATCCAGGCAGCCAAGCTGGCCGCTATCGGTGAACTGACTGCGGGCGTGGCCCATGAACTGAACAATCCTCTGACCGCCGTGCTGGGTTTCGCCAGCCTGCTGTTGAAGCAGACGGCCGATGACGACCCGGCCAAAAAAGACCTGACCACCATCGTCTCAGAAGCCGCCCGAGCCCGCGATATTGTGGGCCGGCTGATGGGTTTTGCCCGCCAAGCCAAACCCTGCCGACAGCGAACTGACCTCAGTCTGACCGTGCGGGAAACCCTGGACCTCATCCGCCAACACCTGGAAAAGCAAGGCATCGTCTTGGAAGAGAGCTACGCCCCCGACCTGCCCTGGCTGCGGCTGGATATCTCCAACATGAAGCAGGTGATCTTCAACCTCGTCACCAACGCTTACCAGGCCATGCCTCACGGCGGGAAGCTGAGCGTTTCCACCACCCGTCAGGGAGAGGGAGTGGCCGTCTGCATCGCTGACACAGGGGTAGGCATCCCCCCTGAATACCTGGATCGTATCTTCGATCCTTTCTTCACCACCAGGCCCGTGGGCCAGGGCACGGGCTTAGGGCTGTCGGTCAGCCTGGGCATCGTGCAGAGCCACGGCGGGAGTATCGAAGTGGAGAGCACCGCCGGGCAGGGCAGTGTCTTCACCATCTGGCTGCCCATAGAGGGCGTCGAAGAAGACGATTGAGACTCAAGCCAGGTTGCGGTTGACAGGGCGTTAAATTTCTGCTACAATGATTTTACTTAAATCCGTTCCACAGCAGGCAATGACGTCCAGGGGTTTGAGAGAATCACCCCCTGTCTGTACCAGATAATTTTTGCGTCCTGGCCTCTCCAGCCGCTTCATACATATATATTACAAGGGATTGTCCGTATGAAAGTTCTAGGTTTATACGATTGGCATAACGCCGGCGCCTCCCTGGTCGAGGATGGGCAACTGGTCGCCGCCATTGAAGAGGAAAGACTTTCCAGAAACAAAATTGAGTTCGGTTTTCCCTATCGCTCCATGGCCGAGATCATGCGCATCGCCGGCACAAGCTGGGAGGACATCGACGCTGTAGCCGTAGCCGGGGTGCGGGATCCCATTCCCTTTGCTCGCTGGCGGCCCGGCGCCTTCAAGTTTCAAAGGAAAATTGGCCTTTACTGGAGTTTTCAATATGCTCTGTGGCAGTTCATTTACTCTCTGCGGGATATTGGCCCTATACCCGACCTGGAGAAGTTCCTGAATCGGCGTATCATGCTCTCCAGGATGAAGGCTCTGGCGGACATCCTGCCGCCTAAGGTCTTTTTCGTCGATCATCACCGCTCTCACGCCGCGTCTGGCTATCGCACCAGCGGTTTTGAACGGGCTTTGATCTTTGCCCTGGATGGCTCCGGGGATGGTTACTCCAGCACAGTGTTTGTGGGGAAAGATGGAGAACTGACTTGGCTGGCCGGGGCTTCGGAAAGAGCCTCTCTGGGCAAACTTTACAGCAACGTCACCCTGGGGCTGGGCTTTAAGAAGCTCAGTGGGGAGGGTAAGGTCATGGGGCTGGCCGCTCACGGCGACCCGCGAGTTTTCTACCCCATTATGGATGGCGTATTGCGCATCCGTAACGTGGATACATTCGACCTGGTAGTGAGCGAGGACCTGCTGGGCAATACTTTTGCCAAGAAGATCAGAAACGAGTATAGACAGCGCTACAGCAGCGAAGATATCGCCGCCGCCGTGCAGCACAAGCTGGAGAAGATAGTGCGCACTATCATCGAGCACTTCGTGACCAAAACCGGCCTGCACGACGTTGTGCTGGTGGGGGGAGTGGCTTCCAACGTGAAGATGAACCAGATGGTGCGCGAGCTTTCCTGCATAGAGCGGTGCTTCGTGTTCCCCAACATGACCGACGGCGGACTGTCCAGCGGGGCCGCTCTGGAGGTTTGCTATCAGGAAGGCAAAAAACGGGGACAGTTCTTCCCCCCCTACGAGCTAAAAGACGTGTTTTTGGGGCCTTCCTATTCTGAGCAGGAGATCAAAGCCGCCATCGCCAGGAATCGTCTGCGGGCCGAGCGTATCGAGGATATCAACAGGCGGATCGCAGAGCTGGTGGCCGGCGGACTGATCGTGGCCCGTTTCACCGGGCGCATGGAGTTCGGCCCTCGTGCTCTGGGCCATCGCTCTACCCTGGCCCTGCCCTCTATCCCGGGCATCGAGGATATCCTGAACGAGCGGTTCAGGCGCGACGAGTTTATGCCTTTTGCCCCTTCCGTGCTGGAAGAATACGCCCCCCAATATTTGCGCGGGGGATGCAAATCTCCCTTCATGGTCGAAACCTTCTCCGTGGCTGACGGTTACGCCCGCGAGTTCCCGGCCGTCGTCCACGTGGATAACACCCTGCGGCCCCAGACCGTCAGCCAAGAGACCACCCCCGGCTACTGGCAGATCATCAAAAAGGTGGGCGATCTGACAGGCAGTTACATCGTGCTCAACACCAGCTATAACATGCACGGGGAACCGATCGTCTGTTCCCCTCAAGACGCCATCAATACTTTTCGTCAGGGCTGCGTCGATTACCTGGCCCTGGGCCCCTACCTGATCTCCTACCAGGATAACAAAATACCTGCCAATAGCTAGCAAGCGATAGCAGGCAAGGGCTGTATTCGCTGTTTTTTTCGTGTTCGTTGTTCTACTCCGTCAAAAAGGTTTCCACCTGCTCGCGGGTGGGCAGGGCCGGGATAACTCCTCTTTGCAACGCGGTGAGCGCTCCCACCGCGTTGGCCCAGCGCAGGATGTGGGCCATCGTCTGGCCCCCTATCTCCTCCAGCTTTTGCTCGCTCTCCAGCAACCCGACCAGGAGGCCGGCCACAAAGCCATCGCCGCAGCCGGTGGCGTCCACGGTTTCCACGGCGAAGGAATCCACGTAGCCTTCGGCGCGGCCGGTATTATAATAGCTTCCCTCCGGCCCGCGGGTGATCACGCATAGTTTTGGGCCGCTCTCCAGCAGTTGACGGCTGCCCTGGCTGAAGTCGGCCTGGCCGGTCAGAAGCTCCACTTCCACCTCGTTGACCTTGACCACATCGGCCAGGGGCATGGCCGACCACATTCCCTCTTTGGCTTCGTCCGGCCCCGGCCAGAGGTTGAGGCGCAGGTTAGGGTCGTAAGAGATGAGCGCCCCACCCTCTTTAGCCAGCCGCACCGCCTCCAGGGTGGCGCTGCGGCTCGGTTCGCCGATCAGAGTGATGGACCCAAAATGGAAGATTTTAGCCGCCCGGATGTAAGCTGCGTCCAGCTCGTCGGGCCGCAGAAGCATGTCGGCGCTGGGATGACGGTAGAACATGAAATCCTGGGTGTCGGGCGTGGGCAGGGCAAAGAAGGCCAGGCCGGTGCGGGCCTCCTTGTCGAAGAGCATCAGGGTGGTGTCCACCCCGTTTTCCCGCAGGGTTTCGGCCAGAAAATGGCCGAAGGCGTCGTCGCCCACCTTGCCCACAAAGCCGGCCTCGGCGCCCAGTTTGGCGACGGCCACCGCCACGTTGGCCGGGGCCCCGCCTGGCACTCGATGGAAGGTGGTGACGTGTTCCAGAGGTACCCCTGTCTGGGCTGCGGGCAGATCGATGAGAGCCTCGCCTAAACAGATCACGTCCATATCATTTCTCCTCCCCTTTTGAAAATCAATACTGTGGGCCATTATACCCTCTTTGCTCCTCACCTGTCAAGCTTCCGCTCGCAGTTTTTTACCCTCCCACAGCATTGTCTCCATCCTGAAAATGTGATAAAATATCCGTATTACGAAATCTCTATCGATTTGGAGGCGGTATGGAAACGGTTACGGTTTCGCCAAAGTTTCAGGTTGTCATTCCTGGCGCCATTCGCGACTCGCTTGGCCTTCAGCCCGGCCAGAAAGTCCAGGTCATCCTCTACGAAAACCGGATTGAGTTGATCCCGCTCAAACCCGTTCAAGAAATGCGCGGTTTCCTCAAGGGTATTGACACCACTATCGAGCGTGAGCCGGATCGAGTATGAATGTCGTAGACTCTTCCGGTTGGCTCGAATACTTTGCGGATGGCCCCAACGCGGATTTCTTCGCGCCCCCCATTGAGAATGTCGCTGAACTCATCGTTCCCTCGATTAGTATATACGAAGTGTTCAAAAGGGTTCTCCAGCAGCGTGGTGAAGGTGATGCGCTCCAAGCAGTGGCCGCAATGGAGCAGGGGATGGTAGTTGACCTTGATACAACTATTGCCCTCAGTGCAGCCAAAATCTCGCTCGAATTAAAATTGCCAATGGCTGACAGCGTCATCCTTGCTACGGTAAGAAAGTATAATGCCACGTTGTGGACACAAGACTCAGATTTCAGAGAGATTGCAGGTGTCCGCTACGTGGAAAAGCCTTGAGCGCGTGGGATTGCCTGGTAATCATTGGACAAAAAAAGGAGCGGCTTTTACTTAGCCGCCCCTGCAATCTCTGGTCTTTAGTAGATGGGTAAGTAACGGTCTAACTCCCACTGGCTGACCTGGAGCCGATATTCGTCCCACTCCTGGGTTTTGGCTTCCAGGAATCGTTCGTAGGCGTGGGCGCCGAGGGCTTCCTGAACCAATTTGTCCTTTTTCAGTTCTTCCAGCGCTTCGCCCAGGGAGCCGGGCAGGGTCACCAACTGCTGCTCTCGTTTGCGGGCCTCGTCCAGGTGGTAAAGATCCTCCTCGGCTGGCTCCGGGGGAGTCAGATCGTTCTTGATGCCGTCCAGACCAGCCTTGAGCATGACCGCAAAGGCCAGATAGGGGTTGCAGCTCGGATCGGGACAACGTAGCTCCAGACGGGTGTTCTCCGTCTTGGCGGGGCTGACCTGGGGCACGCGAATGAGGGCCGAGCGGTTGATGCGCGCCCAGCTCAGGTAAACCGGGGCCTCGTAACCAGGCACCAACCGTTTGTAGGAATTGACTAGCGGGGACAGGATGACACACATGCCCCTGGCATGGGCCAATTGCCCGGCGATGAACTGTTTGGCTACTTTGGAAAGGCCGTACTCATCCTCAGGGTCGTAGAGAGCATTCTGGCCCGTGTCTTTGTAGACCAGGCTTTGGTGAGTATGCATCCCGGAGCCATTGATGCCCACGATGGGCTTAGGCATGAAGGTGGCTCGCAAATTGTGCAACCGGGCGATGGCCTTGAGCACGTACTTGAAGGTCACGGCGTTGTCGGCGGCGTGCAAGGCGTCGGCATACTCGAAATCGATCTCGTGCTGACCGGAAGCGACCTCGTGGTGGCTGGCCTCCACGCGGATGCCGAAAACCTGCACGGCGTTGACCATCTCTTTGCGTATCTCCACCGCCTTGTCGGTGGACAGGTCGAAGTAGCCTCCCTGGTCGTGGACACGGGCGATCAACTCGTCATCTACCAGGTGGAACAGGAAAAACTCTAACTCCGGCCCCGCATTGTAGATGAAGCCCATCTCTTCCGCCTCTTTCAGCGCCCGTTTCAACACCATCCGGGGATCGCCGGCGAAGGGTTCTCCCTTGGGGGTGAAAACGTCGCAGATCATGCGGGCGGTGATCATCCCTTCGTGCTGTTCCCAGGGGATCACGGCGAAGGTGGTGGGGTCGGGCATCAGGTACATGTCACTCTCAGCGATACGGGCAAACCCCTCGACAGAAGAGCCATCGAACCACACTCCGTTCTCCAAAGCATCGGCCATCCGATCGACGGGGATGGTAATGCCCTTGACCACACCTACCACGTCCGTGAATTGCAGATGGATAAACTCTACCTCTGCCTCTGCCTTCTCTGCGGCACGCAGGGCCTCCTCTGCTGTTTGAATGTCGTCCATAGTTCATCTCCTCTCAAAAATGATAAAATATATAAGAAGCCCCGCCGATAGCGGCGAGGCTTCATTGCCTGAAAATTTTGCCAGGTCGTTAGACTGCCCCCCCTGAATTGGCCGTATTTTAGCACATTGTTAGAGATTTTGTCAAATCCTAAAAGACGGTAGCTTCGGCTGAGAGTGCACCCGGCGCTTTACAGGCTTCAAAGGCCGGGCCACGAGGGAGCAATCGCCGTCAACTACCCTTTTTCAACACCCTCTTCGCGTCAGGTGCCTCTGGAAACCAGTTTCTTCCAAATCACTTCTCGACCGGCTTGATGGCGTACTCGTAACCGGCCAGTTCCGTGGTCACCAGCGCCAGGCCAGAGATCACCAGCACGGCCTGTTGCGTCCCCCCTCTGACGAGCAGTTGACCCTGGTTCACCTCGTTCAACTCCATTCTCTGGAGCGAGGTTTCTATCTCAGAGCCAAACTCGATGAGCTGCACCAGGAACCGCTGGGGCAGGACGTTATTGGTGCGAATGAAGCCTTGTCCTTCCCAACCTCCATCGTCTGTCTCCGCGTCGTAGAGATAGCCCAGCTCGGGGATGGCGATGTCATCCACAAAAAGGCTCGGGTGATTCACGGCGTCATCGGTGATATACTCGAAGCGGAGCATGATCTGCCGACCGGCGTAGGGGGTCAAATCGATCTCTTCCGGGATCCATTGAGGTTTCTGGGGCATCTGTTCTTGATTCAGCGTATCTGGAACTGGGAGCCAGGGGCCGGTATCTAGCGTCCCTCCCTGCCCCCTGACCGCCCTGGCCGTCGGATGTCCAGACATGCCGGTATAGCCCTGTCCGAAGTTATTGCCGGTGGGGTTGGCGTCGGTGGTATATTGGCCCTGTAGGGTATCCCAGGTTTGGCCTCCATCGGTCGAGGCTTCGATGTAAGCGTAATCCCAATCCTTCTCGATGTCGTACCACAGCCGCGCCTGCAAGGTAGCCCGCTCCAGCCCGCTCAGGTCGAAGGCGCGGGTCATGGTCATGTCGCTTTCGTCGCCCCGGTTGGACCACCACATATAGCGACCGCTGTAAGGCTCGGTATCGGCCAGCTTGACCGTCGTGGAGCCGCTAAACTCGACGCTCAACTCGTCTGGAATGTTGGTCAGTTCGATGTAATCGGCGGCGTACTGATGCACGGTCGTCGCCCGGCTGTCGGGATATCCACTGTGGGAGTGATCCAGAGTGACCTGGACTTCCATGTCCTGGTAACCGAATCGTTCTTCGCTTCCCAGCTCGGTATCGTCCAGGTAGTTAGCGATCAGCCAATCGGCGAAAACGTCCTCGAAGGTCAGCCCCGATCCCCTCTCGGCGAGAGCCTGATTGAAGCCGTCCGCGCCGTTGGCCTGGTTGGCTACCATCTGACGAAGGGTGTCCTCTCCGAACCGTTGCAGAAAATAGACCATGAAAAGGTAGCTGCCCCCGTAATTCGGAGCGGCCGAACCTGGAGTGTCGGCCCAGGCGGTCAGTTGGGTATCGGGTCTGCTTTGAAAGGACCATTCCGACCCGCCTGGATCGTAGCCGTTGAGTCGGGAAGCCAGTTCCGACAGCCCCTCGTTGACCCAGGTATCCTCGTTCTTATCGATTTTCCAGTGGATCATGTGCTGGAACTCGTGAGCCAGGATGCTGTCGTAATACTCGTTGCCTGGCTTGAGACCCTCCAGGTTGATGTAAAACATCTCTCTTTCGTTGCTGTAAGGATTGACGGCCCTGGGATATTCATCAGAGCTGGAGAAGTAACCACCCACGCCGGGCACGTGACCATTGAAGATGTGAATGTGCACGTCGCCATCTATGCCGGGCGACCACTCGCGGCCAAAGAAGCTATGGTTGGTGGGATAGGTGTGATTCTCAAAGCTGTCAGCCGACTGTTTGAGGCCCTCTTCATCCACGTCGTAGCCATTCTCCACCCACATGTAGAGATGAGGGGTGGCGTAGCGCAGGGTAGCTTCGGCTGTGAAATTACGGTTCGCGTTCTGATCGGAAATCCAGAAGACCTCTTGAGCGCCAATCTGGTAGTCCGGGGGCGCGTCCCTGACGATGCGCTGGACAGGCTCGGCCGGGTTCTTAAGACGCATCACTATGTCTACCAGATCGCGCTCTGGTACCTCGGTCTGGGCCAGTAAATTCTCGGTGCTGCGCTCCTCGGTGGACGGGAGTTTACGGGTAATGATCGGTACGGGCGTGGCCTGCGGCCCCCATTCAGCGAGCATGTCCTGTAGTCCCGGCCTGGCAGAGACCACCACTACTCCCGCTCCCATACACAGCATAAGTACGCAGCACGAAAGAACAACAAAAAACGCGACCAGAACGGCGGTGATAAAACCAACGCGCATGGGTAATCTCCCTTCTTACATAACCTTGTTTTTCTACTATTATAACATATCAAGGGCTTAACGTCCAATCACCTGGGACAAAAAAGCCCATGTTGAGAAACATGGGAAAAATCAGGTCTGAACCTTGTCGTGGGCCGTCAGCCGCTATTTTTCTGTATCCCACGGTTCTACTTGGCCACCTCCTCTACAGCGGGGACCTCAGGGCTTCTATCCCGTTTCACGTGGCGATAAACGTACCAGCCGAAGAGGACAATCAGCACGATGGCAATGGGTACGTCGAAGGGACGCATGGCATGACGTACCTCGCGCCAGTGTTCGCCGAAGGTGAACCCGGCCCAGGTCAGCACTATACACCAGATGAAAGAGCCAATGAAAGACAGCACAGTGAACTTGACGAAATGCATGCGGGCCACTCCGGCCGGCAGAGAGATGAAAGTGCGCACGATGGGCAGCAGGCGCGAGAAGAAAGCGGTGGCCTCTCCGTACTGGCTAAACCATCTATCAGCTACCTCCATGTCGTGCCTGGAAATGAGGACGTAGCGACCATATTTCTCCAGGATAGGACGACCGCCCAGCGCCCCTATCCAATAAGTGATCACCGAGCCGAGGGTGCAGCCCAACGCCCCATAAAACCCGCCCCACAGATTGTGCCAGATGGTTAATCCTTTGGCCTGAATCAACATCCAGCCGGCCAGGGGCATGGTCACCTCGCTGGGCAGAGGGATACAGGCGCTTTCAACAGTCATGGCTATAACCACCCCCGTCCAGCCGATAGTGTTGAACAGATTTTGCAAAAACAACACCACTTGTTCTTCGATGGCTTCCAAAAGGATGCACCTCCATCAAAAAGGATTCCGAGGAATAGGAGTCGGGGCATTATACCATCGGGCGCACGATTTGGCAAATGCTCCTTTACCGATGGCCGCCTTGGGTGCATTTCAGTTTTGGGGCAGGGGAAAAGTTGAGGTACAATAAGGGCATCACAAAACGAAAGGAGAGGTGGTGTCCTATGGAGCGGCGAGTGAAAGTTCTACGAACCATGTTTGTGGA
>DAOULT010000112.1:0-25706 GCA_034417895.1 Anaerolineae bacterium
TCCATACGCACTTCCTCGACTTCAGTTGGGCCGACACCTGGGAGGAAGCGCAGGAATATGCCAAACAGTTCCCGCCAGAGCTGAAGACAGAGCCTATCTGGGTGTAAAGACAGAATTGTTAAATTTACCTTTTTACCCTATCTGCTAGTTTTAGTACGATTGGTATGCGATCACATCGGGGCACTTCCATAGCTAGCCAGAGTTCCCCGAAACCTCTTTTGAAAGTCAGCGCCCGTCTTTATCAAGGCGCGGATGAAAACCAAGTGCGTTACTCACTTTCAGGAAAGGAGAATGCATCATGCAGAAAATCGAGTACGCTGTCAGCGCGGCGGGTGTGTTCGCGGCGCATCTGCATCAAGAAGGTTTCGACCAAGGCATGATTGCCACCTTCGGGAATTACTTCCGCGTCGCACAAGGTTTCACTTCGACCGAATCGCACATCCACTATGCTCTCAAGGGACTTGTTGACCAAGTCAACCGCGACGTTAGGAACAGGCAAGGTCAGAGGACACGGTTATACGACTCAATTGAGGACGTGATAACCGAATTCTGGCGAAGTGGCAGACGAGATAGGCCGTGGTTGCTCACAATCATCACGGACGGACAGGATAACGAAAGCAGTAAATACCACAATGACCCCGCTGGCATTGGACGCTACATCGCACAGCGATTCAACCATGAACCTTCCAACTTCATCTTCGTTATCGGTGTCGGCGAAGGTGACCAGATTGATAAGAGAGCACTTGGGACAATGGGCGACTGTGGCGGTTTTCTAGCAATGACGATTGCCGCCTTCCCATTGCTGGAGTTTGCTTTCCTACAAATCGCTGTCAAAGTATCTTCAGCGTTGGTTGAGCAGAGAATCCAAATTGGGACTCTGTCGTGGGAAGAAGTCGCGCGTATCCGCCAAGTCTCTCGGACTGCATTGGATTACGCGTTTCTGTTGGATTGCTCTGGCTCGATGTCAGAACCTGGATAATGCACAGAACGGCTTCGGGGAACATACGCACGCCGACCACTCCACGTACGCGGCTTTTTGGCGAAGGTGGTTGGCGCAGTTGGAAGGTGTCTTCATTTCGCGTGTCGGTTCGGGCGTGGCGGCGTGCTACGGCGTTCCCGGCGACGATGATTGAAGCGAGAGTCATCCAAATCGCTTTTCGTGATATAATCGGTTAGCCCCTCCATTGTATTTATGTATTTATATTCCTCCTCGTTGAAGTGGGTTGTTGGGGAGTATGCCAGAAGGGGCCACTTCTCAGATCACCGCCAGACCGAAACTAGCAGATAGAGTTTTTTTATTTTTGGAGCTGGCGGTGATTAACGTCAGGATAGTGGGGAGCATGGATTAGCATGGTGACACCGATGGATGCTTCATTATTGGCAGTCAAGGGCGTTTCCAAAACCTTCGACGGAGTGGTGCGCGCCCTGGATGACGTCAGTATCGCGGTCCGCCCAAACGAAATAGTAGGCGTGGTCGGGGAAAACGGAGCCGGAAAATCCACGCTGATGAAGATTTTGGTAGGCGTTTATCCTCCAGATAAGGGGGAATTGTATTATAGGGGAAGAAAAGTCCCCTTCCCCAAGAGTCCAAAAGAGGCGGCCAAAAGAGGAATCTCCATAGTTTACCAGGAAAAAGGAGTCATACCCTGTTTGAAGGTATATCAGTTCCTCTTCCTGGGCCATGAGGATAAGTATGTAAGATTCTCTAGATTGCAGACAGATAAAATGAAGAAGCAGGCCAGGGAGATATTGGAGGAGTTTCGTGTGCAATGCGACGTTGAAAGCTTTATGTATGAACTGCCGCTTTCCACCCAGAAGATGGTTGAGATAGCGAGAGCGATTCTGAGTGTCAGATTGGAGCACGGAGATGATGACGTTACATCGACCATAATACTCGACGAGCCAACCGCGCCATTAACCATCGAGGAACGTCGAGAGTTATTCAGCGACATATTGGAAATGAAGAAAAATGCTTCGTTCATCTTCGTTTCACACATAATACCCGAAGTGATGGAATTTACGAACAGAGTGCACGTGTTGCGAGATGGCAGGCTGGTGGCCCACTATGACCTGTCCAGGGAGAAGATAACAGAGGAAGATCTGTTCAGGGCGATAGTCGGCAGAGAATCCTCGGAATATATCTACAAACCAGAGGTTAAGAGAGTTGTGAGCCAGGAAGTAGTTTTGACAGTTGAGAATTTGACTAAGAATGGCTGCTATTATGATATCTCCTTCGACCTTCACAGGGGCGAGTGCCTAGGAATCTTTGGCCCGGCGGGATCAGGCAAAAGCGAGATAATAAAAACAATCGCGGGACTCGTAAGTTTTGAAGGGGGGGGGCTGATAGTCAAAGGTCAAAAAGTCAAGGCCGACCAACTCCCCCACGTCAGGTTAGGAAGGGGCATCGGATATTTCTCAGGTGAAACCGGGAAAGAGCTATTCCTCAACTGGCCGATCATGAAGAACATCTCAATAGTTAATATTGAGAGAATATTAAGAAGGCTCATCCCGGTGATAAGTTTCAGCGCTGAGAAAAAGATGGCGGAAAAGATCGTGAAGAAGTTGAGAATAAGGGCCCCGAGTGTCAACACGGATTGCTACTCTCTGAGCGGCGGTAGTAAGCAGAAGGTTTCTGTGGGAAAATGGCTCGAAAGAAGCCCCGACATACTTTTGCTAGAGGACCCAACGATAGGAATAGATGTGGGAGCCAGAAGGGACATCTACGAAACTACTTTGGAGATGAAGAGGAGCGGCATCTCCATGATCCTCGTAAGCGACGATCCTAAAGAATACTCCATAGTATGCGACAAGATAATGTTCATCAAGGGTGGAAGAATTCAAAGAGTTCTTAGCCCTGAAAAGTTTGGAGAGGTGACGGCGGCGTGAAGAAGCCAGGCAGAAATAAGCGGATAACTCCAGTCATAATTCAAACTCTAAAGACTCACCCGGTCATTCTGGTGTTAATTGCTCTCGTCGTGATGTTCTCAGCTTTATACCCGGAAAGATTTCTAACCCCCTTAAATTTCTCGACGATTCTAAGACAGTTTGTAACCCTCACGTTATTTGCGCTCGGCCCCTCAATTATGGTGGTGACCGGCGCGCTAGACTTATCTTATGTTGGAATTTGGATGCTGGGGGGGATCCTGGTGTGGCTTCTCATGCCGATACTAGGGATGTTCTCCATTCTGGTCATCCCCCTATTGGGGTTAGCGACAGGGCTCCTCATTGGCGTAATACAAGTCAAGGCCAAAATACCCTCCTTCATACTAACCTTGAGTTTATTAGTAACGTACTGGGGATTAACAGCCACGCTCTCAGGAGGATACCCCAGACCTGTGCGCGGATACGAGTTTATAACCGCGTCGTTGATACCCCACCTTCCCACGGCCTTTCTATGGTCTATCCCCATAATAATCGCCGCCGTATTCATTATGAAATGCACCAGGATAGGCACATATCTATACGCTATTGGGTCAAATGAAGAAGGAGCTCGATTAGCCGGAATAAACGTCGATCAGTACAAGATCCTGGCTTTCACGTTAAGCGGACTGTTTACGGGCCTGGGATCGATTATCCTATTTCAACATCTCGGAGGGGCGGCGCCAGTAGAGCTAAAGCTAAACAACATGGTTTGGCCGCTCGTGGCCATAGTCCTGGGTGGAACGCCGCTTATAGGGGGAAGCGGTGGGCCCCAAAGAACGATACTGGGCGCCTTGACGTTTGCGGTGGCTTATCGCGGCTTGCTCCTTTCGCTATTGCATCCCGAGGCGATACAACTCCTCGTGGGGCTATTGCTAATTGTATCCATTGTGGTAGGTACCAGGGGGTTGAAGGGAGTAACGATCACGTGAAGGGGTGAAAAGGTGATGGTCAGACTGCTTCTTTCCCGGGAATGGCTTGGAAGAAACATGACTACAGTCGGGTCGCTAGTCGCTGCCATAGCGATTATAGCTGGATTCCAGGTGATAAACCCATTCTTCCTCAGCTATCAAGGAAGAATAACTTTAGTCTATGCCATGTCATACTTCCTGATAGCCGCCTGCGGGTTGACTTTCGTCATCATGATGGGCTCTTTTGACTTCTCAGTGGTAAGCTTACTGAAGCTTGCCGCTCTCCTGTGCGTATTATACATCGACAAGATCGGGCTCCTGGTGATTCCTTTAGCTTTACTGGTAAGCGTGGGGTTCGGCTTCATTAACGGACTACTCTTCGCCAGGTTCAACGTCCCCTCTTTCATGGCGACGCTCGGCGTTTCCGTGGTAGTGGAGGGCATAGCGCTGTACCTCTCGAAAGGCTTCCTCCACATAATGTATGATGAGACCTTCAGGGCCCTGGCAACGACCTTCATAGCGGGTTTACCATCAATATTCTATTGGGCGATGGGCATTTGGATTATAAGCACTTTCATAGCCATGTGCACGCCATTTGGAAGGCGCATTTACGCCGTCGGAGGAAATCCGATAGGTGCCGGGCTGTCGGGCATAAACGTGGAGAGGGATAGAATTTACGTTTTCATGCTCAGTAGCTTTTTCGCCGGGCTGGCAGGAGTTTTATACATGGCGCAGTTAGGGGGCGGCTCCATGTTGATTGGAGCAGATATGCCCATCCCGCTTTTCGCCAGCGTGGTGGCGGGCGGCACAGCCCTCACGGGAGGGGTGGGAGGCCCGCACAGAACCTTGCTGGGAGTGATTATCATTACCTGGATTCAAGCTGGAATGCTAATGCTCGCCCTCGGCCGCGATATCCAGATGGTAACTTTCGGCTTAATCGCCCTGGGAATGAGCATAGCCACGATAGACAGGAGAAGGATAAAGATCATTAAGTAGGATTCACTTGGGTGTGGGAGCAGGTGGACGCCCGTGAGGGCATACCACGTCCGTAGTCCGAGAGCAGGGGTAGAGGCCGGGGTACGCGCACACGAGCATCTATCCCTCGCCAGTGGAAAGATGATTATGTGTGGCCTCCGGCCATCTGGCCGGGGGCCTCTTTTTTTGTTCCGAGGCGATTATGCTAAATTTTTGGTAGGGGCCAGGCCCCTGGGAGGGATGCTAGCGGGAGTTATGTGGGTCCAGAAAATCCCGCAGCCCGTCGCCCAGGAAGCTGAAGCCTAGCACCGTGAGGGCAATAGCCAGGCCGGGAAAAACGGCCATCCAGGGGGCGATGTTCATAAAGCCTCTGGCCTCCTCCAGCATCTTGCCCCAACTGGGCAAAGGAGGCTGAGCGCCTAACCCCAGATAGCTCAACGAGGCTTCCGCCAGGATGGCCGAGGCAAAGCTGACCGTAGCCTGGATGATGAGCGGAGCCAGACCATTGGGCAGGATGTGGTATAGCAGGATACGAAAATCGCTGCTCCCCACCGCCCGGGCCGCCTCTACAAAGCCTGTCTCTTTCAAGGAGAGGGTGGCAGCGCGGGCCAGCCGGGCAAAGACCGGCACGTTGACCAGCCCGATAGCCAGCATGGCGCTCCTATGGCCCGGCCCCAGGGCCGCCACCAGCGCCAGGGCCAACAGGATGGCCGGAAAGGCAAAGAGGGCATCCATCAGCCGCATCAGCGCCTCGTCGAGCCAGCGGCCATAATAGCCGCTCAGGATGCCCAGGGGCGCGCCCCCCACCAAGCCGATGGCTACCGCCACCCAGCCCACCGAGAGGGCCATACCTGCCCCCTTCAATATCCGGCTGAAGATATCGCGGCCGTACTGATCGGTGCCGAAAGGGAAGGACAGGCTGGATGGCCGGGTGCGCCTGGCGATGTCTATAGCCAGAGGATCGTGGGGCGGAGCCAGGTGGCCGACGAAGGCCAGAACGACAACAGCCACCACCATCACCCCTCCCAGAAGCAGGAGCCGATTGTTGAGGATTCTAACCAGGTAACGTTTTTCCTCTTCGCCTCTTATCCGCTCCAGCCAGGTCGCGGTCGGGACTTGTTTACTCTCAAGTGAGCGAAACTTTTGGATCGAGATAGACATACAGCAAATCCACCATAAGATTAACGATCACCACCACCGCGGCGATGAAGACCACCAGGCCCTGGATCAAGGGCAGGTCGCGGTTGTAGATAGCCAGCAGAACCAGACGCCCCACTCCCGGCAGGGCAAAGACCTGCTCTATAACGATGCTGCCTCCTAGCAGAAAACCCACCTGCAAGCCGGCCAGGGTGACAGCAGGAATGAGAGCGTTGCGCAGGGCGTGACGATAAAGGATCAACTGCTCAGAGAGACCTTTGGCCCGGGCAGTACGGATGTAATCGCGTCCCAACTCCTCCAGCATAGAGGCGCGAACTAGGCGGGCCAACGTCCCGGCCAGGGGCAGGCTCAGGGCCAAAGCGGGCATGATCAGATGCCTTAGAGCTTGCAGCGGATCGTCGCTCCAGTTCACGTAGCCCCCCGATGGCAGCCAACGCCAGGTCAGGGCCAGAAGCAGAATGAGCAGGATGCCGAGCCAGAAGGAAGGCAGCACCAAACCCAGTTGGGCAAAGAGCAGACAGGCATAATCCAGGATGGTGCGCCGCTGAGTGGCGGCCAGAATGCCCAGGGGGATGGCTACCAGCAAGGCCAGGCTCAGGGCCAGAACGGTCAGGGACAGGGTGACGGGCAGGCGTTCGGCGATGAGGGAGCTAACCGGACGCTCGTGGCGCCAGGAGGTGCCCAGGTCGCCCCGAATGGCTCTCCCCAGCCAGGTCAGATATTGCCACAGCGGAGGTCGGTCCAGCCCCATTTTGGCCCTCATCTCGGCCAGCGCCTCGGCTGGAGCCTCCGTCCCCAGGACGAGTTGAGCCGGGTCCCCAGGCACCACCTGCACGATCACAAAGGCCACTACCGAGACCAGCAACAGGGTGATGACCAGAGTTAGAAGCCGTCGAATTAGATAGCTCATTCCTTATAAACTGTGCGCAGATCGTAGACGTCGATGGGATAGACCTGCCAGCCGCGGACGTCGTTACGCAGGCCGATGCTGGTCAAAGGGGCCAGCAGGTAGACAGCCACGGCGTCCTCGGCCAGCAACCGCTGCATCTCGGCGTATATCTCTTTACGCCTTTCCTGGTCTGTGCTGACCGCTCCCTCTTTGACCAGCTCGTCGTAGCGGGGATTTTTGTAGTTCATGTAATCCTCTTTGCTGTCGCTGACGTAGCGGTTCAGGAAAGGGTCGGGGTCAAGGCGGCCGGTATGCCCCAGGGTGGTCAAAGTGTAATGGCGGCCAAAGTAGACCTGCTCCAGGTAGGCGCCCCATTCCAGGGTTTCCAGGTTGGCGGTGATGCCCACCTCGGCCAGTTGGGCGGCGACGATTTCCCCGTTGCGAATGTGGAAGGCGTAGGGTTGGGGCAGAATGATGGTGGTCTCAAAGCCGTCGGGGTAACCGGCTTCGGCCAGCAGTTCCCTGGCTTTGTCTGGGTCGTAGGGATAGGCGTCGTTCAGATCCACGTAATACTCGCTGACAGGCGGCATGTGACTGCCAATGGGCAGCCCATAACCCCACTGCGCCCCTTCGATGACGGCCTGCTTGTCCACGGCGTAGTTAATGGCCTGACGCACCCGAACGTCGTCGAAAGGCGGACGGGCGTTGTTGATAGCCAGCAGTTGAAGGCCATTGTAAGGCTCCTTGATGACCTGAAAGTCCGGGTTATCTTCCAGAGCAGCCACCTGCTGGGGCGGCACGTTGTCCACCACGTCCACCTCGCCGGTCTGCAAGGCCATCAGGCGGCTCGCCTCTTCGGGTATGATTTTGAAGGTGGCTTCGTCCAGGTAAGGCACGCCAGGACGGAAATAGTCCTCAAACCTGACCAGCTTGATGTGGCTATCTTGCACCCACTCCACGAAGCGGAAAGGGCCGCTGCCTACCGGATTGAGGTTGAGGTTTTCGGCCTCTTCCTGGGGCACGATAGCCGCCCACTCGTAGGCCAGGTTGGACAGGAAGGCAGCCAGGGGCTCCTTGAGGGTGAAGATCACAGTGTAGTCGTCGGGCGTCTCCATCTTCTCGATGACGGCGTAGTCTTTGGCGCGGGGGCTTTTCTCGTCCATCAGGCGCTCGAAGCTGTATACCACGTCGGCGGCGGTCATCTCCCGCCCGTTGTGGAAGCGAACCCCTTCTTCCAGGTAAAAAGTCCATTGCCGGCCGTCGTCCGAAACTTCCCAGTTCCGGGCCAGGCCGGGCAGCAGTCGGCTTTCGGGATCGACCTCTACCAGGGTGTCGTATATGTTGCAGGTGACCTCGAAGGCGGCAGCCGCTACGTTGCGGTGGGGGTCGAGGCCGTCGGGATTGGCCGACATAGCCACCACCAGCGAGCCGCCGTAAGTCGGTTCCGCTGAAAGCACAGGGCGGTGGCCCATCAGCCCCAGGAAGAGAATGACCAGGCTCAGCAAGAGAAATCTTCTTCGATTCATTAGTAATCAACCTCCTACGTTTTTTGATTGAAATAAAAAAGCCTTGCAGCGAACCGCAAGGCAAACGGCCCCCTAGGAACCAGATTTTTCAGCAAAAACCTGGTTCCTTCTTCCATCCAGGTCGAACTATCCGGGCCGTCTCGGTCGCGCCGCGATCCAAGCGACTATGAACTTTACAAGGGCATAAAAACGGCTCACCGCCAGTATCGGTCGATGGCTTTTACAATTATAACACCCTGCGCCCGAAAAAGCAAATTCACCTCAGGTGCCGGGCCCTGCCGAAGCGCCAGGTTTAGGGGAGGCTCTTCTGGTCATCACCTTATTGTAAATCCAATATAAGGCTGGAGAGTAGGGGTAATCGTAAGCTCCCACGTATCGCGCCACCCGCCCCCCAAACCCCTGCTTAAAACGGTAAACTCCCCACAGCCCTCCGCTGCGGGTCTGGGTGCTCTGGTAAAGTTGGGGATTGGCCCCCACCTCGTCGGGGATGCCCCACAGATCGTAGAGGCAACAGCCACGCCCCTTAGCCCAGCGGATAGCCTCCCATTGCAAAAGATGGTTGGGCATACGCTGGCGCTCCTCGTCAGAAGAGGCTCCGTAAAGATACCATGCCCGGCGGCCAAAAGCAAAGGCCATCAGGGCAGCCAGAGTCCGCCCCTGATAGTCGGCCAGGAAAAGCCGGGCCAGACCAGCCGGGACGAAGCGACGATAAGCTTCCTCATAATATGCGCGGCTGTGCACGCCGAAGTCATCCCGCTGACCCGTGAGCTGCATGAGGTGATAAAAAAGCTCCAGGTCGTCGGTCATGCCTTCCCGCACGACGACCTCTTTGCGGGCAGCCAGACGGACGTTGTAGCGGGTTTTGGATTTCATGCCAGCCAGGATGGTCTGCTCATCGGCTGTCAGGTCGAGGAGGATGGTGCTGCGGGGTTGAACGGTCTGCGGGCTGGAACGGAAGCCATAAGCCCTCAGCATTTCCACGTTAGCTGGCTCATCGGGCAGGTCAGGCTCGATCTTGAGGAGGATGGCCTGCTTTTTGCTGACCAGGTCGTGCAAGGCGGTGAGCAGGGCCTCGACCGTCTCCTCGTCGGCCCAATCGACCACGGGGCCTTTGGGCACGTAGGCCACAGTCAGGCCCGGCGCCAGGGAGCGGAAAAGTACCTGCGCTCCGCCCACCAGCCGGCCCTCATCTTCAATAGCCACGCAGGCTGCCTGCCAGCCAAAAGCGGCCTTGAACTGTCCCCAACGACTCGATTGCAGTATGTGGCTATCCGGTCGGGCCGCCACGAAAGCGTCCCATCTCTCCGCCTCCGGGCCGGACGTGTCAAGCCGACGTGGGCGTAAAGTCATCTTCCCTCCCGCCTACATTATATCATCGCTTCGGCAGACGGTCAACGAATTAGACCCAGACGGGGCTGTTTTCAACGTTCTCTGTTGTTGGGGATTGCCACGAAAGGTAATAGGTGATATAATAGATATACGAAAAGCAAAGCCTCGCACAGCCGCTATCTTGGTGGCAGCTAAAGAGGGGAAAAAGTATGGCCGAACCTGCAACCATGCTCAGGGTCTTCGTCGCTTCTCCGAGCGATGTTAGAGAAGAACGAGATCGACTGGAAGATATAGTTGAAGACCTCAACCTGGGCATCGCCAGAGACAGGGGCCTGGTGCTGGAACTGGTGCGCTGGGAGACTCACACCTGGCCTGCTCTGGGCGAAGATGCCCAGGAAGTGGTTAACCGCCAAATCGGCCCCTACGACGTTTTCATCGGCATCATGTGGAAGCGATTCGGGACGCCGACCAAACGGGCCGAATCCGGCACGAAAGAAGAGTTCGACCTGGCCTATGAGCTCTGGAAGAAGTATGGACGGCCTCACATCATGTTCTATTTCAACAAGGCCCCTTATAGCCTTGCATCACTTGAAGAGATAGAGCAATGTCGTAAGGTGTTGGCCTTCAAGAAGGAGCTTGCAAAGCGAGGCCTCTACTGGGAATATAAAAGCCTCGATGAGTTTGAAAAGTACGTCCGTAGACATTTGACCCAATTAATCCGTAGTTGGGGAGCACCGGTAAGGCCAAACGGGACCGGAGCAGTTGCGTCACCAGCCGGTGGGCCAGCGCGACATGAACAACCTGCCTCGTTCCAGGAAAGACTTTTCAGGCTTGGAATTAACTGGGTGCAAGTAGGAATAGCTGGCGTGATAGGCTTGCTGATCGCTCTGGGAGCGTGGTTTATACTAAACGCAGGTCTTGATCTCGTCGCCTCCCTGTTTGGGACTCCTACTGCTACGATTACAGCTATTTCTGCTATTGTCCCACCTACATTCACACCCACGGCCGCAGGCACCCCGACAGCGACCAGCGAGCTGATAACTGCAACTCCTAAAGCCGCGCCGGCGGATACGCCCCTGACCACCCAGTCCCCTAAACCGATCGATACGCCTGTTCCTCCAACTCGCACGCCTATGCCCACGCCTACTGCTCTCTCGGACCAAATCAATATCATTAAAGAAGTTATCCCCAGTGACTGGCAACCAGAGGAGTTGCGGAAGGTCGATCTAGACGGTGACGATGAGGAAGAGTGGCTACTCATCTATCGTCAAACCTCCGCGCCCAACAGCCCTCTGGGTGGGGTGATCTACGATGCTCAAGTTGGTATTTCCCCCCTCCAGCCCCGTTTGGAGCTTCCTTATCGTCCGGCTTACCTCGTTCCCTATAGACTTTTGCCCGATTTGGGGCCAGGTAAAGGACAGGGTTATCTGGGAGAGACCGGTTATAGAATAGAAACCTACGATACCGACGGCGATGAGAAGCAAGATGAGCTAGTTATCCTGGGCTACTCTTGGGCACCGAATCCTACTCAGATGGCCTTTTTCCGGTGGGAGAACAAAGAGGCAGGTTACAAGTTGACCGCCCATTTCCACGGCGATGGCGGAGTAGAGGCCGCGCGTCCTCGTGAAGATGATGGAGGTCCGATCGAGGCCGTGACCACCAAAGAAAAAAAGCACGATCGCAGTCATATTTGCCAGAAAACAGTTTACCGCCGTAAGAAGGACGACGTTACCTACGAAAAAGTCAGTGGTCCCTTTCTCGACTTCACCTATGACGTTCCGAGTCGGCCCTTTTATCCTGAGGCCGCAGTGCTGGCCTATTATTTATCTCTGGCCGGAGGTGAAGGCTCTCCCGACGGGTACACTACCGACCGGGGCCAGGTTGCGACCCAAAACCTGGCCGAAACCGAGTTCGGTTCGGAGGCCGGGGCCAGGGTAAACGCGGTCATCGGATTGACCTATCCCGGCTTGATTTCGAAGGAAAACATAAATGTCTATAGTAACGAGGCGGCCCCAGGAGGATTCAGCTACATCGAATATGCTGACGTGACTATCAACGTGGTCATAGGTAGCATACCCATGGAGATTACCTGGCGGTTGCTCAACGTCTCGTCCGGCAAATTGAATGAGGAAGTGACCTGGAAACTGGATAGCATTATATCGGCCAGGAAGCTCATCGAATAAGATATAATTGAAGTCAGAATCATCGCTGAGAAAAAAATTAGGAGTGGGTCTATGAGGATCAGGCAGCAGCGTATAAAAGATAGGAGCGCTCAAATATGTCTCAGGAAGAGGCGATTGGGACAATAAGTGAAGAGCAGCAGGCCGTTCTGGATGAGATCGTGCGCCGCATCGTGGAGGTGGCTGAGCCGGAGAAGATCATTATGTTTGGCTCGGCGGCGCGGGGCGAGATGGTCCCCCACAGCGATGTGGACCTGCTGGTCGTCAAATCAGGAGTTACCCATCGGAGACGATTGGCCGGAGACATCTACATGAACCTCTTTGGCGTAGGCCAGGCGGTTGATGTAGTGGTAGTAACCCCTGAAGACATCGAGCAGTACGGGGATTGCCATGCGTTGGTGATCAAGCCCGCTTTGCGAGAAGGGAAAGTGATCTATGCTCGGTGATCTGAACCCCGCCCAACAGAAGGTAGTGCACCACGAGCAAGGCCCGCTCCTGATGCTGGCCGGGCCGGGCAGCGGCAAAACGCAGGCTTTGATCTACCGCGTGGCCTATCTCATCGTCGAGCGGGGCGTCCAGCCTGAAAACATCCTGGCCGTGACCTTCACCAACAAGGCCGCCGAAGAGATGCGCCTGCGGCTGGAAAAGCTGCTGGGAGAGCGCCTGGAGGGGATGTGGATCCACACCTTCCACGCCGCCTGCCTCCGGCTTTTACGTCAGCACGGCGACGCCCTGGGTCTGGCCCGGCATTTCGTGGTTTTTGATCAGTCCGACCAGGACGACCTCATCATCCACGCCCTGAACCGCCTGGACTTGAGCCGCTACCTGACCGCCGACGAGATGAACGAAATCCGCGATTTTATCGGACGGCGCAAGGCGGCCCTCATCGACCCGGCTTACGATCCTGGCGAGGCTCGGCGCGAAAGTGCCCTGGCCCACATCGGCGAAATGTACCAGGAGATGCTGAGCGCCTACAACGCCCTCGACTTCGACGATCTCATCGCTTACGCCGTGCGCCTGCTCCACCAGGAAGATGAGATCAGGGCCGCCGTACAAGATCGCTTTCAACACGTGCTGGTCGATGAGTACCACGACATCAACCCGGCCCAATACGCTTTCATCCAGCACATCGCCCCGCCGCCCGACAGCAACATCGTGGTGGTGGCCGACGACAACCAATCCATCTATCGCTGGCGCGGAGCCGAGCCGAAGCTGGTAAGGCGCTTTCGCCGGGACTATCGCCCCACGTGGGCCGAGCTGGACGTCAATTACCGCTCCAGCGGCCACATCCTGCAAACCGCTCAGCGCTTCTTACGAAGGAGCAAAACCCTGTCTGCCCGCGCCATGACCGCCGTGAGACCGCCGGGCGAGAAAGTCCACCACCACATCTTCCAGACCGTGGCCGACGAAGGCGCCTGGCTGGCGACGGCCATCAAGGAGTGGGTGGAGAGCAAGCGCTATCGCTATGAAGACATCGCCGTCCTCTATCGTATGCACTGGCTGGGCGACTCGCTGGAGAGAGCTTTGCGCGATGCCCACATCCCTATGGACCGCGTGCAGCGCGAAAATTTCTTCGAGCGGGACGGGGTGCGGGAGATGGTGCGTTACCTGAGGCTGTTGCATTCTTTCGCCGACCCCCATCTGCGGGTGGCGCTCAATTTCCCTCGCGTCATGGCCGACGAGTTGACCATGCTGCAACTGCACGGCCTGGCCGACCGTTCCGACCTCTCCCTGGCCGAACTGGCCCGCCACCTCGACGACTACCCCGAAGTCAGCCCCCTGACCAGGACGGCGGTTCGCCGTTTTATAGGCGCTATGGAACGAGACCTGTGGCCCGCAGCCGACCAGGGCCTCGAGGAGATCGTGGAGCGCCTGTTTGCCGTCCTGGAGCCGCGCCGCAGTCCCTACCGCCAGGAGGAGATGGAAACTTTGCGCGGCTTTGCCCTCTTTCTCTCCCTGGACGCAGAAGTGACCCGTCTGCGCGCCGCCCTGGACGCCGGGCGAGAAATAGCCATCCTGGCCGCGCCCACCATCGATGCCATCTGTGGGGCGGTCATCCTGGAGCACACCCTGCTCGATTATGTGGGGGCTAAAGTTTCCCTACAGGTTGTGCAGGAAGGAGAGAAGCCGGTTGCGCCGCCGGGCGCTTTTATCCTGGCCCTGGACACAACCTCAGAGGAAGAAAGTTCAGGGAAAGATGTCCTCCCGCTGGCGGCCCGCGACGTGAAAACCATCCGCTATTCGCTTTCCACCGTGGCCTGGCGGTTGGGGCAGGGGCTTCTGGTCTCTTACGAGACCCTGGACGAGGCTCGTTTTGTGGTCTACGACGTGGAGACCACAGGTTTACCGGCGAGCAGGCACGAGATCGTGGAGATGGCGGCCCTCACCCTGGACCGCCGCCTGGAGGTGGGCGAACCTTTCCACAGCCTGGTGCGGCCCCGACGACGCCGTATCTCTGCCGAGGCGACCAGAGTGCACGGCCTCACCTGGCAGGACGTGCAGGACGCCCCGACCATAGACGACGTGCTGCCCGGCTTCCTGCGCTACGTGGGCGATGCCATC
Source organism: Anaerolineae bacterium (assembly GCA_034417895.1). Classification (GTDB taxonomy): domain Bacteria; phylum Chloroflexota; class Anaerolineae; order CAZYHC01; family CAZYHC01; genus DAOULT01. Next base: position 14,450 of record DAOULT010000112.1, read on the forward strand.
CTGGCCGGCCACAACGTCGAGAGGTTCGATAACGTCCTGGTCAACCGTGAGATGAAACGCGTCCTGAAGCGCAGGCTCGCCAACCGCTCGCTGGACACCCTGAAGCTGGCCCATCGCCTGCTGCCTCGCCGCAGACATAGCCTGGAGGCTCTGGCAGAGCATTTCGAGCTGGAGGGGGAAGTCGCCCACCGCGCCCTGCCCGACGCGCGGCACGAGCGTGACCTGCTGCTCGCCCTGCTGGACGAAAACCGCTGGCAGAAAGAGCTTGAGTCTCTGACCGAGATTTTGCCCCTGGTGGCCCTGGGCATGGAAGCGGCCGCGGTGCCCCTGGCTGACGAAAACCGCTCCCTGCACCTGGCCGCCGGACGGGTGGCTCGTCAGGAGGACGACCCGCCTTATCTGAAGCGCGTCCTCGAACTCCTGCCGGACGAAGGCTGGTGGGAGGCCAGCCGCCTCTTTGCCAGCCTGCAAAGCGTGGAACTGCCCGACACCCTGGAAGATATCCACTGGGCCGAATTGCGCCGCGCCTGGGAGAATCAGTTGCGGGCCTTCGCCGAAGCGTCGGAAGAGCGTTCATTGGAGGCTTTCCTGGGCTACGCTGCCCTGGCTGCCCCTGAAGATGACCGTACCTCCAAAGCGGACCTGGCCGCCGCTGAAGACGAACCTGCCCCAGAAGCAGGCCAGGTGACGCTTATGACCCTGCATAACTCGAAGGGCAAGGAATTCCCGGTGGTAATAGTCGTCGGCCTGGAGGAGGGGGTATTGCCTTTCTGGCGCAGCCTGGACGATCAGGAGGCGCTGGAGGAGGAGCGGCGGGTCTTCTACGTGGGCATGACGCGGGCCAGAGACGTGTTGCACCTCACCACCACCCTGGATCGAGGACGCAAACGCTCCAGGTCGCGCTTTGCCGGGGAATTGCCTCTGGAAGTGGTAGTCACAATGCACAAAAAGGGCTTACGTTAACCGCTGGCCTAGCGCTGAATTCTACTCCACTTGCAACCGTCTGGAAGTTGCAGAAGAGCAGAGAAATGTGGTATAATTTAGAATCTCTAACAAAACCTTGACGAAGAAGCGGTCCAGGAGGCTTGTTAGCGCCTGTACCCACCAACTGCTGGAGACCTTTTTCGCCACCTGCACCACCTCGGTCGACCGGCTGCGCTGGGCCTGGGCCGCGCTGGCTGGTACGCTGGATCCCTTGTCTCCCCTGTGGGCTGCCTTGACCTTATCCCTGACGAACCGTGTGAGGAAAGGATCGGATGTATTCTGACCAGGTAGATAGAAACGCCCAATTAGTGTATCGTCTCATGGGGTTGGGCCTGGCTTGCGCCGTGCTCCACATCGGCGCTCACCCTGACGATGAAGATACGGGCCTGCTGGCCTACCTGGCCCGCAAGTTTGGGGGGCGAGCAGTCTATTGGTCAGCCACCAGGGGCGAAGGGGGGCAGAACCGGATAGGCCCTTACAAAGAGGAAGCCCTGGGTGTATACAGAACCTGGGAGAGCCTGGCCGCGCGCAGCGTGGACGGCGGCGAGTGTCTGTTCGGCCCCTTTTACGATTTTGGTTATAGCAAGAACGGAGAAGAGGCCCTGGCTAAGTGGGGACGAAGAGCGGTGATTCGGGAGGTGGTGCGGGCCATCCGGCTGATCCAGCCGCATATCATCGTCGCCCGATGGACCGGTAAACCCCGTGATGTGCACGGCCACCATCAGGCCATAGGTCAGGCCACGCTGGCAGCCTTTGAAGCGGCTGGCGACCCAGACCAGTTTCCTGAGCTTCGGGCGCAGGGTTTGGCGGCCTGGCAGCCCCTCAAGTTTTACCATTCCATGGGAGGGGACTGGAACCCAGGCGAGGAGGGAACTTTTGGTCGCCTTGACCCGGCCCTGGAACGAGATGGAGTGTTACGGATTAACACCGGCGAGTTCGACCCCATCAGAGGCAGGACGTACCAGGAGCAAGCCTGGATGGCCTTCAACAAATATCAAACCCAGGGCATAGGCATAACCCCGGCTCCGGGAGACTGTTTCTATTATTATTCCCTGTACAAAAGTCTGGTCCCCGTGCCCGACAAGGAATCGAGTTTCTTTGACGGTCTGGATCCTTCCCTGACCGGCTTGGCCGACTACCCGGCAACCGGCTCCCCGTCCTTGTCAGAAAAACTGCTGGAAATCAAAGCCCAGGCCGATGAGGCTCTGCGGAGATTTCGGGCCGACGATCCTATGGCGGCGTCCACCCCCCTGCTGGAGGGCCTTTCCGCACTCCGCGAAACGAGAGCAAACCTGGCAAAAGAAGGCTTGAATAGCGAAGCGCGGCAGGCCCTCGACTGGTATCTGGCTCGAAAAATCGTGGATTTCGAAGAGGTGGCCGCCCGGTGTCTGGGCATTGAGTTAGAGTGCCTGGGTGAACGTTCGCGAATCATTCCGGGGCAGCGATTTCGGATGTCCGCCCGCCTCTGGAATCACCGCGGAGTCCAGATAGACCACGCCAAATTCACCCCCTGTTTGCCTGAAGGATGGGAAACCCGCTCTCTGGAAGCAGGGGGCGCCGACGAAGGGGAGCTATCCGAACAACCGGCCACGGCCTTTGACGTGAAGGCTCCAGAGACGACCAACTTGACCTGTCCCTACTGGCTGGTCAAACCGAGAGAGGGCTACGTTTATCACTGGCCGGCAGGCGAGTCGTGCCATCGTCCGTTTGGGGCCGCTCAGGTGCAGGTCGAATGTGAGGTTGCCATCGGCCCACACCGCATTGTCCTGCGCAAGGCGGTCGTTCATCGGGAGGCCTTTCCTGGTGGGTGCAGGGAACTGTCCCTGGCCGTCATACCCCCCATATCTCTTCACCCCGAAACGACCCAGGAATTCCTACAGGCCCAAAAAACGAAGCGCCAGGCCGTGCGTTCAACGCGAGAGTTAGAAAAACTTCTGGTGTTTTTAGAGGAGAGTTTTGCGGACCAGCACCTGGAGCTACAGGTGGTGGCCCGCAATAATAGCGACCGGGCTGTTGAAGGCGACCTGGAACTGGAGGTCCCGACCGGCTGGAAGGTCGCTCCTGAGAGGGTGCAGCTTTCCCTGACAGAAGCGGGGGGCGCGCAAACAGTCCGATTTACAGTTACGGTCCCGGCCAATACGCCAGAAGGTCACTACCCGCTTCGGTACAAAGTTCGATATGGACAGCGGGACTACGCCGTCGTCCTCACCCCTGTGCGTATGGGGGCGCCGGGGCTTGCTGCTTTGACGGACGGGTCCTGTTGCCTCAAAGAAGAGTTCATTATCGCCCCCTCGCGGGTTATGGTTCATCTCATCGCGGTCCAGTTCGCGCCGGGGCTTCGGTACGCGTACATCCAGGGGGCCAAGGAAGAGCTGTTGGAGACGTTGAAATCTCTGGGGGTTGCCTTTCACCTGATCACGGATGCGGAGATGGGTTACCTCGACCTCAGTAACTTTGATGCCGTGGTTGTCGGTCCCAACGCCTATTTACTCCGAGAAGAGCTGCGGAAAAATGCGGCGCGGTTTCTGGAATACGTCAAACAGGGAGGGACCCTTATCGTACAATACCAGGGATATGGGTACCAGAACCAGGGCTTCACCCCCTATCCTTTTCGATACAGCCAGCCCCACGACCGGGTGACCCACGAGGACGCTGCGGTCAATATCCTGGACTCGGACCATCTGCTCTTCGGCCTGCCAAACGCCATCAGTGCAGCCGATTTTGAGGGCTGGATCCACGATCGCGGCCTCTACTTTTTTGGGGAGTGGAGCAAGCGATACAATACCCTCCTCTCTTGTTCCGATCCAGGCGAGGAGCCCCACGAGGGGGGACTCCTCGAGTGCCAATATGGCCGGGGCGCCTTTCTTTACACTGGCTATTCCTTTTTTCGGCAACTGCCGGCCGCGGTCCCTGGCGCATTCCGTCTCTTCGCCAACATCCTGGCGCTGCCGGCGGCGCGCATTATGGAGCGGATCGAATTCATAAGACAGATCCCTTTATTCTCCACGCTGACAGACGAGCAGTTGAACGCGGTGGTGCAAATCATGTCCGAACGGTGGGAAGAGAATGGCGTGACCATCTGTCGCCAGGGAGAAGTGGGACATGAGTTGTACATCGTCTATCGAGGAGAGCTTGAGATTATCACAGAATCGAACGGGCAGGAACAAATCATTTCTCAGGCCCAGGCCGGGGATTGCCTTGGAGAGCTGGCCCTGATGGGAAACGTCACTCATACAGCCTCCCTGCGTGCCCGTGGAGATGTCCACCTGCTTGTGCTGGAAGATACCCACTTCCAGGCTCTCGTGCGCCAGCAGCCTGATGTGGCTATCCAGATGATGAAGTTCCTGGCAAGCAGGCAGGCTGGCTTCGGAGGGTAGGGAGGGAATCTATGAGGATCGGCATCATGTGCCATTCCGGTTTTGGGGGCAGTGCTCGCGTCGCCACCGAGCTGGCAGCCGCGCTGGCCCGGCGGAACCACACGGTACACCTGTTCACCCGTACAACACCTTTTGGTCATTGGGACCACCACGCCAGCGGCGTGCTGCTACACCGCATCGTCCCGAACAATAAGGACGACGGCCATCTGGCAAACCTTTATCCCGACTGGCCGAGCGGGGAGTTTGAGGCCCTTGTGTCCCGCCTTCTGCACGTGATTGTGGCGGAGGGGCTTGAGGTCCTCCACTTCCACTATGCGGCTCCTTTCGCCTTTGCTGCGGCAGAAGTAAGTCGCCGCCTGGGGCAGGCGGGGCCACGGCTAATTGGTACCCTGCATGGAACAGATGTGAGCATCTATGGCAGGGATCCTGTCAAGGGGCCGCAACTGGTTCAAGCCTTGCGAAATATACATGCCTTGACCACCGTCTCTGCCAGCCACGCCCATCTGTCTGCCGATGTGTTTGGGCTTCCCACTCGCCCCCAGGTGATCCCTAATTTCGTGGACCTGTCCAGATTTCGACCCCGTAGCCACGCCGACCTGGATTCAAACGCCCCCTCAAGACTAAAGATTGTCCACATCTCCAACTTCAGACCGGTGAAGGAGCCCCAGAGTATGGCTCGCATTTTTCTCGGCATCCGGGAACAGATGGATGCAGAGTTATGGCTTATCGGCGACGGCCAGGAGATGGACGCCGTGAAGTCCATTTTTCAGCAGAGCGAGTTCGAGAAAGATGTCCGTTATTGGGGCCTGCAACGAGACGTGGCTCCGCTCCTGGCTCAGAGCGATCTCTTGCTGATGACCAGTTTGTACGAAAGTTTCTGTCTGGCTGCCCTGGAGGCCATGGCCTGCGGTGTACCGGTCCTGGCGACAAAGGTGGGGGGCTTGCCAGAAGTGGTCGTAGATGGAGAAACGGGATTCCTGTTCCCGGTCGGCGACCTCGATTCGGCTGTGCGTCTGGCGGTGAGCCTGCTGTCCGACCCGATCCGGCACCAGACCGTGCGAGATGCAGCCGCCCGACGTGCCAGGCGGTTTGGGTGCAAAGAAATTGTGCCGGTCTATGAGGCTCTGTATCAACAGGCTGCTTCATCGCCGGGCCGGCACGGCGGTGGCTATTTGTGACCGCAGGAACGAGGTGGCCGACTGTGCAGAGACCGATGACGCGCTGGGAGGGCCTCACTTGACATGCGCACCCTTATGGATTTGTTGAATTCGTCCACGGGACTCCGCTTCTTAGAATCGAACAGGATTTTTGTAACGCCAGGTGAGTTTGTAGACCGCTTACGGAGTCCTGCTCAACCCGATCTGGTTGATTTCTTCGGCGTGAGAAAAGACGCCAGGCCGGTCTATGTAGGGCAGCAAATTTACGCTGATTATCGTCAATCTGTGTTGAACAAGATATCGGCTTTGCAAAACCTGGCGAAAGAAGAAAGCATATTTCCGTTTCTGATGTGGTCGGATACGGATAGAGCTGGATCAGATAAGCTGATCGCCAGAATAGTCTGGCCGGATCAGGATAAAACCATCTCCATCTCTATCGCTCCTCCAGGAACGAAGGATGCAGAACCAAGATTTATCGACCTAGATACCTTGCAGTTGCAAAAAGCCATCGATAGGCTTGGAACTTATCTCTTCCAATCCGCCACCCGCAAACGAGAAACCAAATCGAGATATCGGCAGCTAAGGACGTTGTTTTTGCCAGAACGTGCTCTTACCTTAAGTGAATTCAACCGCCAGTTAACTCATTTCTTGCTGGATAATCATTTAGAGTTCAATCCACGCTCCATATTTATTTCCGATATTATGAACCGTGGTATGATTACCGATGCGATCAATATCTGTCTGAATAATATAATTGACTTTATAGGCGTGTTTAATGAAACGGTCTATTCCATGATGCAAATGGAAATAGAGCCGCAAGTCAAACCCTTAGCCGAAGATTATCTCCCTTTGTGCTATTCATGTGAGGTTGATAATAGAAGGCTTAAACTTCACCATCGGCTCGATGGAACCGAGCACTTCGCAGTTGGAAGCTGCAAGTGTGGCGCTGACTATAGCTTCTATCTTGGCCGCAAATCGTTAGCGATCGACGAGTTAGCCAGGACCAATCGCTGGAGCCTGGATGTCTCTTTGCCGATTTTCTTGAACGATTTGGTGAGCGGGGTTGTGGCGGGAAAGAGTTCTGCCTTATATGGCATCGTTCTAAACCAGGTGCTCAGCAAAGTATTGGGGAAGAAAGCGGGGCCTGTGCTGGTGCCGGCCAGCCTGGGCGCAAAAGAAAACAACCTCAGGCATTTCGACAGCTTGATTTACAGCTATCTGACCGAATAATGGACAGGCCGCTGGACATCCTGGCCTTTTCCCCCCACCCGGACGATGCGGACCTGGGCTGTGGGGGCAGTCTGATATTGGCCGCCGACAAGGGACTGCGGGTAGCCATCGCCGATCTGAGCGCAGGGGAGATGTCCAGCCGTGGCACGCCGGAGCAGCGCCAACAGGAAAAAAAGAAGGCTGCGGACTTGCTCGGCCTCTGGGCGCGACTGCCCGTTGGCCTGCCGGACACCGAAATCGGGACCGATCCAGCGCACCGATGGCCCGTTATCCAACTCATCCGGGCAACCAGGCCCCGCATCGTGTTGGCCCCGTATTGGACTGATCGGCATCCAGACCACGCCGCCGCAGGCAAACTGGTACAAGAAGCCTGTTTTTTCGCCAGGGTGAGCAAGGTGGGGGCAGGTCGCCCCCACCAGCCGGAATGGTTGTTTTATTACATGCTTCATCATCCTTTCCAGCCTTCCTTCGTGGTGGATGTATCGACCGTCTGGGACCGAAAAATGGAGGCCCTGGCGGCTTACAGGAGCCAGTTTCAATCGGAGGGCAGCGGATTAGAGACCGCCATCAGTCGGCCCGAATTCATGCGCTTTCTTGAAGCCCGGGCCATCTGGTTTGGGGCCATGATCGGCGCCGCGTACGGCGAACCGTTTCTGACCCCAGGCCCCGTTCCTCTGGGCGAACTTCCCGGCATAGACGGCCCGCTTCGGGGGCCAGGTGATCTTCCTCCCTACCGTGTGCTATAAACTTCCACCTGAATCACTGACGGTTGGAAGAAACCTGGTTTCTAAAGACTATTTTAAGGTTGGTATCGGAAATATTCAAAGATATTTTGAGATACTACAAGCATAAAATTTTGGCTCAAGCTCGCGGTTATCACTCCCCTCCAGGTTCCCCATCAGGCGGCATGTATGGTATAATCTAAGCGAAAGGGCTTTCGGCCCTGGAAATCAACCTCGCAGAGTTTGCCATGCCCAAATTCGTTCATCTACACGTTCATAGCGAGTACTCTCTCCTGGACGGCCTGGGACGGATCAATGATCTTCTGGCGCGGGCCGTCGAGCTGGACATGGACGCCCTGGCCCTGACCGATCATGGGGTGATGTTTGGGGCCATGGAGTTCTACCAGAAAGCCAGGAAGCAGAACGTCAGGCCCATCATTGGTTGCGAGATTTACGTCGCTCCCCGCCGCATGCGGGACCGCGACTCCCAGAAGGACAAAAGTTCTTATCACCTCGTGCTGCTGGCTAAAAATAATGCTGGATACCGTAACCTGCTCCGCATCGCCACCGCTGGTCAATTGGAAGGCTTCTATTATAAGCCCCGTGTAGATAAGGAGTATCTGGCCGCGCACGCCGAGGGCCTGATCGCCCTGTCGGCCTGCGGCTCAGGCGAGATTCCGAGGCTCATCCAGCGCGGCCAGATGGACCAGGCCCGTCGAGCGGCGGCCCGCTATCGAGAAATCTTCGGCCCGGAAAGCTTTTACCTGGAGCTACAAAGACACGAAAGTATCCCCGAACTGAAGAACGTCAATCGGGAACTGATAGCCATTGGCCGCGAGTTGGATATCCCCCTGGTGGCGACCAACGACGTCCATTACGTGCGGGCCGAAGATTATAAGGCTCAGGACATCTTGCTTTGTATTCAGACCAACGCCGTCCTCCACGACTCCAAACGCATGACCATGGGCGGTCAAACTTTTTATCTCAGGAGCGCCCAGGAGATGGCCGACCTCTTCGCCGACGTGCCGCAGGCGCTGGAAAACACCCTGCGTATCGCTCAGTGTTGCCAGGTAGACCTGGACGCTCACGAATACCGCCTGCCGCCCTTCGAGGTGCCGGCAGGCTACACCCCTCAGAGCTATCTGCGTCACCTGTGCGGGGAGGGGCTGGCGCGCCGCTATCCAGCCATCACCCCCCAGCTTGAGGAGCGTCTGGAGCACGAGTTGAAGGTCATCCACGATCTGGGCTTCGACACCTATTTTCTCATTGTCTGGGATCTGGTGCGGTTTGCCAAAAGTCGGGACATTCTGGTGGGGCCAGGACGGGGTTCGGCGGCGGGCAGCCTGGTGTCCTACTGTCTGGGCATCACCGAGCTGGACCCTCTGGCTCACGGCCTCATCTTCGAGAGGTTCCTGAACGTGGGGCGCGTCACCATGCCCGACATTGACATGGACTTCCCAGACGACCGCCGCGACGAGCTTATTCAATACACCATCGAAAAATACGGCCACGACCGGGTGGCCCAGATCATTACCTTTGGCACGATGGGGGCGCGAGCGGCCATCCGCGACGTAGGGCGCGCTCTGGACCTGCCTCTGGGCGAGGTAGACCACGTGGCCAAGCTCATTCCCTTCGGGGCCAAGAATATCGCCGAGGCTCTGGAGCAGGTGCCTGAGCTGAAGGAGATGTACGAGGGGGAGGAATATCTCCAGACTTTGATCGACACGGCCCAAAGCCTGGAAGGAGTAGCCCGCCACGCCTCGACCCACGCCGCCGGGGTGGTGGTGGCCGACCAACCCCTGGTCAGCTACACTCCTTTGCACCGCCCTACTAAGGGAGAAGGAGGGGCCGTCACCCAGTACCCGATGGAAATCCTGGAAAGCATCGGCCTGTTGAAGATCGACTTTCTGGGTCTCTCCACCCTGACCATTATCCGACGTGCTCTGGACCTGGTCAAAGAAACGCAAGGGATAAACCTGGAGCCTGGCGAAATCCCCCTGGACGATGCGGCCATCTACAAGCTCCTTTCTTCCGGCGAAGTGATGGGCGTCTTCCAAGTGGAGGGGTCAGGCATGAGGCGGGTTCTCACCGAGCTAAGACCCACTCATTTCGAGGACGTGGTAGCAGTGCTGGCTCTCTATCGGCCCGGCCCGATGCAGTTCATCGACAACTACGTGGCCCGTAAACATGGCCGCGAAGAAGTGACTTACATCCATCCCCGGCTGGAGCCCATTCTGGAGGAAACCTATGGGATTATCGTCTACCAGGAGCAGATCATCCGCATCCTGACCGACCTGGCCGGTTACACCAGCGCCGAAGCCGACCTGGTACGTCGGGCGGTGGGAAAAAAGAAAAAGGAGGCGCTTCTCAAGCACAGGGAGACGTTTATCGAAGGGGCCATAGAACACAGCGGCATTGAGCAAAAAGAGGCCGAGGAAATCTTTTCCGCCATCGAATATTTTGCCCGCTACGGCTTCAACAAAGCGCACGCCGCCTCTTACGCGGTTCTGACCTGCCAGACGGCCCATCTCAAAGCCAGATACCCCGTGGAGTACATGGCCGCTCTGCTCAGCGTGGAACGCCACAACACCGACAAGATAGGCCCTCTCATTACTGAGTGTCATCGGCTGGACATAGACGTCTTGCCCATAGACGTGAACCACAGCGGGCTGGATTTCACCATCGAGGGCGGAAAAATTCGCTTTGGTCTGGGGGCGGTTAAGAACGTGGGGGAGGGGCCAGTGGAGGCCATCCTGGCCGCCCGCCAGGAGCAGGAAGGCCAGCTCTTCGCCCACATCGACGATTTCTGTCGGCGCGTCGATCTGCGCCAGGTGAACAAACGCGCCCTGGAGTGTCTGATCAAGGTCGGAGCTTTGGACGTTTTCGGGGAGAGGGCCCAACTGCTGGAGATCATCGACCGCATGATGGGACTCAGCGCACAGGCCCACCAGGCTCAGGAAGTGGGTCAGCTCAGCATGTTCGACGCGGGCAGCCCCTTCGCCCTGGCTGCCGCTGATTCCGTCCTCCATCCTTTACCCGATGTGGAGGCGGCCTCCCCTAAAGAGAAACTGTCCTGGGAAAAGGAATTAGTGGGGCTGTATCTTTCCGAGCACCCCCTCCAGCGATTTATGGCCGGTCTGGAAAATACGATCACGGCTATGTGTGGTCAGATTGACGAGAGCCTGGCTAATCAGAAGGTGACCGTGGCCGGGATGGTTACCTGGGTTCGACCCCACATCACCAAAAACGGTAAGCCCATGGCCTTCGTCCAGTTGGAGGATTTGCAGGGCCGCGTCGAGGTCGTCGTTTTTCCCAAAGTGTACGAGCAGACAAAGGAGTTGTGGCAAGAGGATAGAATCCTCATCGTCAAGGGCAAAGTGGATGCCAAAAGGGGCGAGCCTAAAATCATCTGCGACTCGGCGCGCAATCAGAACGAGTTTGCCCGCCCGGCCGAAGAGAGTCGGCCTGCCAACGGCCCCCATCACCTGCACATCGCCATCTCCCGCAGCGGCGACCAGGAGCGGGACATCGAGCGCATCGGCGCGGTGTACAATCTCCTGCAAGGCTACCAGGGGCAGGATCGTTTCAGCCTCTACGTGACGGGCGAGCAGGGCCGGGTACAACTGGACTTCCCGAACGTCACCACGGGCTATTGCCTCCCCCTGGAGCAAAAATTGATCGAGATGTTGGGAGCGGGCGCAGTCAGGGTGGAGTAAAGCGGGGATCATCCTCCTCAACTTAATCTCAACAAAACCTTTACCGAACCTTTACTTTAAATTCCTGTAAA